>DASPUZ010000100.1:0-10867 GCA_035622635.1 bacterium
CGCTGCCGGACTACGGCGGCGCCTACGTTGATCCCGGGCACCTGGAGTTCGTGATCGAAGGCCCGGTTTACGTGGGCGAGTACGACGGCCGGATCACGCCGCGCGTGCGCGCTGTGCACTGCCTGCTCTCGCACGTGACCGAGGCGGAGCTGCTGACGGACATCAGGGCGCGCATCTGGGCCAAGACGTGCTTCGGGGCGCAAATCGTGGCGAGCGCGCTCGTCGACGCGCCCTCGTACATCGTCGTCGGCCAGGAACGGGCACGTCGCGTTGTCGGCCCGCTCGTCCGCGAGGCGCTGGAGGTCGCCGCTGCGCACGGGGTTGTCGTGCCGGCGGGGCCGTTCTTCGATCCGGCGCTGTATCAGCCGAAGACGGCGGCTGACACCCAGCGGCTGTTCCGGTTCATGGACGAGGCGCAGGCGAAGCAAAGCGCGTACCGTCGGCAGGAGCATCAGCCTGGCGGCCACACGTACGTCAAGAAAGGCTCGGGCATCCACTGGGACATCGTGTACCGGAAGCGGAAGTCCGAGGTCCGTTGGAGCCACGGCCCGCTCGAAGACAAGGCGCGAGAGGCTGGCGTCCCCGTGCACCTCAACGCGCGGCTGCACCAGATGATCTACGAGATCGAGGACGGCCGGCGCGAGCTCGGTTGGCACAATTTCGACGAACTGCGCGCCCTGATCCGGACGCTTGGCAAGGAGTATCCATAGGAGGTGGCACGGTGCGCATCACAATCGTCGGCGCGGGCGCGATCGGCGGCCTGACCGGCGCTTGGTTGTCCATGGCCGGCGAGGATGTCACGTTCGTGGACACGAACCGCGAGCACGTTGAGGCGCTGCGGACGCGGGGCCTCACAATCGACGGCGCGCGAGGCGAGCACCACCTGCCGCCACAGCGGGCGGCGACCCCCGACGAGCTGCGCGAGCCGCTGGAGTGCGTCCTGCTCGCCGTGAAATCCCAGCACACCCGAGAGGCCGTCGCCGGCATTCGGCGCCTCCTGCGGCCCGACGGCTTCGTCGTGTCACTTCAAAACGGGCTCGTGAACGAGGACGTGATTGCCGACGTCGTGGGACCGGACCGGACGATCGGCGCGCTGCCGGACTACGGCGGTGCGTACGTCGATCCCGGCCACCTCGAGTTCGTGATCGAAGGACCGGTGTACGTCGGCGAGCTCGACGGTCGCCTCACGCCTCGCGTGCGCGAGCTCGAGCGGCTGCTGTCCCGCGTGGCCGAGTGCCACCTGCTCACGGACATCCGGGCCCGCATCTGGGCGAAGAAGTGCTTCGGCTCTCAGACGGTCGCGAGCGCGCTCGTCGACCAGCCGTACCACGTTGTGCTCTCCGACGTTCGCGCGCAGCGGGTCGCCGGCCCGCTCGTCCGCGAGGCGCTGGAGGTCGCCTGCGCGCACGGCATCGAGGTGCCCGACGGCCCGTTCTTCAGGCCCGCGCTGTACTTCCCGAAGACGTCCGCGGACACGGCACGCCTGTTCGCGTGGATCCGCGCCACCGTCGAGACCCAGGCGCGGTTCGCGATCGCGCACGAGCGGGCGGGGACCCACACGTACGTCAAGCAGGGGTCCGGGATCCACTGGGACATCGTGTACCGGAAGCGGAAGTCGGAGGTGCGCTGGGGACACGGGCCGCTGGAGGACAAGGCGCGGGCGGTCGGCGTGCCTGTGCCGCTGAACGCGGCGCTGCACCGCATGATCTACGAGATCGAGGGCCACGAGCGCGCGCTGGGCTGGCACAACTTCGACGAGCTCGACGCGCTCATCCGCCGGCTCGGCAAGGCGCTGCCGTGACGCCACCGGGGACCGCTGGCGCGGGGAAGGGGGCACGCTCGTGACGACAACCGCCACGCTCATCAAGGCGGGACGCCTGATCGATGGGACCGGGGGGCCCCCCCGGCGCGACGTGGCCGTCCTGGTCGAGGGCGGCCGGATCGCCGAGGTCCGCCCCGCATCGGCTGCCGCGGCGGGAGACCGCGTGACGGTGCACGACTACCCGGACCTCACGCTCATGCCGGGCCTCATCGACGCCCACGACCACATCGCGCACTTCGGGCACGACCTCAAGCGGCGCATGAACACCGCGCCGTCGCTTGCGGTGCTGCAGGTCGGCCGGTGGGCGACGGAGACGCTGCTCGCCGGGGTCACGACGTTCCGGGACGCCGCGGGAGCCGACCTCGGCCTGAAGATGGCGATCGACCAGGGCGTGATCCCGGGCCCGCGCCTCGTGATCAGCCTCGTCATCATCACGCAGACCGGCGGCCACGGGGACCTGATCCAGCCGTGCGGGCTCACGTCCGATTTCCCGCGCCTTCCCGGTGTGCCCGACGGCATCGCGGATGGCCCGGACGAGTGCCGCAAGAAGGTTCGGGAGGTCATCCGCCTTGGGGCGGACTGGATCAAGGTCGCCACCACGGGCGGCGTCGGGTCTCCCCGGGGTGGGCCCGCGACCCGGCAGTTCACGCTTGAGGAACTCCGGGCCATGGTGGACGAGGCACACGCCGCGGGCAAGGGCGTCATGGTCCACGCCCACGGCGGCGACGGGCTCCGCTTGTGCCTCGACGCCGGCGTCGACTCGATCGAGCACGCCGCGGTGGCTGATGAGGCGGACATCGAGCGCATGGCCCGGCAGGGCATCTGGCTCGTCCCCACGCTCAGCGTGACGCAGCGGATGAAGGAGCGCCTCGACGCGGACCCCACCTCGCTGCCGGCGTACGTTGCGGCCAAGCTGCCGCTCGTGTTCGACACGCAGCGCCGCAACTTCCGGCGCGCGCGTGAGGGGGGCGTGAAGATCGCGATGGGCACCGACGCGGGCGCCCTCGGACACGGCCAGAACGGCAAGGAGCTCCTGTACATGGTGCAGGCCGGCATGACGCCGATGGAGGCCATTGTCGCCAGCACCCGGGCGGCGGCTGCGCTGCTCGGCATGGCGGATTCCCTCGGTACGGTCGAGGCCGGCAAGCGGGCCGACCTGATCCTGGTCGACGGCGACCCGCTCGGCGATATCGCCGCCGTCGGAGACCCCGCCCGGATCAAGCTCGTGATGAAGGACGGGATCGTCCACAAAACCCCGGATCCGGACCCCGCTGGCGCGGCCCGCAGGAGGCGTTGAGATGGCGCGCAAGTCGAGCCTCGCGCTCATGAGCTATAAGGAAATCGCCGCGATCCCGAAGGACCGCGCGGTGCTGCTGATGCCGATCGGCTGCGTCGAGCAGCACGGCCCGGCCGGCTACACCGGCGCGGACACGGTGCTTGCGGAGTACCTGTGCCGCCGCACGGCAGACGCCCTGGAGCACGTCTACGTGGCGCCGCCGCTGTGGTACGGGTATACGCCTTACACGGCGTTCCCGGGGACGGTGACGCTGCGCGTGGAGACCCTCAAGGCGTTCGTCCAAGACGTGCTCGGCGGGTACATCGCCCACGGCTTCCGGCACATCGTGGTCGTTAACAACCACGGGCCGAACGAGACGGCGATCGAGCCGGTGGCGACGGAGATCCGCAGGCGGCACGGGATCGTGCTGAGCATCCTGTATCCGTGGCGCCTCGCCGAGCACGTTGGGCACGACCTGATCCCCGACGCCGCGAAGGTCTACGGGCACGGGGGGGAACCCACGATCTCGGTGATGATGGGGCTGCACCCGGAGGCCGTTACGAAGGACGGGCACGCCGAAACGCGCGGGTACGCGAAGGTCGCGGGGCCGATCTCGCCCACCTCCTTCCGCACCGCCATATTTCAGGGATTCTCGATCGGCCTGTTTAGCGAGGCCGCCGACGTCCTGCCGAGCGGCGCAAGCGGCGATTGGACCGTCGCGTCCGAGGAGAGGGGACGCCAGATCCTCGACCGCATGGTGGCGTATGCGCGCGAGTTCGTGCCGGCGTTCTTGCGCCTGAGCCAGGACCTACAGTCGCGTCGGCCCCCCTCCGAGCGGTGAGTCCCCACGCGCGGTCCGTCGTCGCGGCCGACCGGGTCATCGACGGCACAGGCGCGCCGCCGCGCGGCCCGACGGCGATCGTGATCGAGGACGGCCGGATCGCGGCCATGCGTCCGCTCGGGACGGAGGGGTCGGGCGGCGAGGTCTGGGTGCGCTACGGCGGCCCCGGCCTCACCGCGATGCCGGGCTTGATCGACTGCCACGACCACATCGCGCACTTCGGGCTCGACCTCCCGCGGCGCTTCCAGCTCGCGCCGTCGCTCGCGATCCTGCAGGTGGGGCGGTGGCTGGAGGACACGCTGCGCGCGGGGGTGACGACGTTCCGGGATGCCGCGGGCGCCGACCTCGGGCTGAAGGTGGCGGTCGAGCAGGGCGTGATCGCGGGGCCGCGCCTGCTGATTAGCCTCGTCATTATCTCGCAGACCGGCGGCCACGGAGACCTCACCCAACCGTCGGGGTGGACCATCGATTTCCCGCGCCTGCCGGGCATCCCCGAGGCCACAGCCGACGGGGTCGACGGCGTGCGCCGCAAGGTGCGCGAGGTTCTGCGGCTCGGGGCCGACTGGATCAAGATCGCAACGAACGGCGGCGGCGGCTCGCCGCGCGGCGGCTACACGACGCGGCAGTTCTGCTTCGACGAGGTCCGGACCATCGTCGAGGAAGCCCATCGGGAGGGCGTGCGCGTCATGGCGCATGCGCACGGGGGTGAGAGCCTCGACATGTGCCTCGCGGCCGGCGTCGATACGATCGAGCACGGCAGCCTCGCCAGCGATCGCCAGCTGGCCGAAATGGCCCGGCGGCGGATCTGGATGGTGCCGACGCTTAGCGTCACGCAGCGCATGGTCGAGCGCATCCAACGCGATCCGACGTCCGTGCCTGCGTACACGGCGGTGCGGGTGCCCGCCATGCTCGACAAGAAGCGAGCGACCTTCCAGCGCGCCCTGTCGCTCGGCGTGCCGATTGCGATGGGAACGGACGCCGGCGCGCTCGGCCACGCGCAGAACGCCCGGGAACTGGTGTACATGGTCGAGGCGGGCATGACGCCGATGCAGGCCATCGTGGCGGCGACCGGCGATGCGGCGAGGCTGCTCGGCATGGAAGACCGCATCGGGACGCTCGAGGTCGGCCGCCGGGCCGACCTGCTGCTGGTGGCGGGCGATCCGCTTGCCGACATTGCGGTGGCCGCTGATCCCGGGCGATTGGCGCTCGTCATGAAGGACGGCTGCGCATACGCCGCGGCCGGCCGAGCGCGAGGCACGAACAGCACCTGACCGCCGGCGGGTCGTCGTGGGGCCCGGGTGCGTTGCGGCGAGCCGTGCGCGGGCACCGCGTGGGCGCCGTCGGGTCGCGGTGCCTTTCTCAGGGCGCTCACGCGCGCATCGACACACCCCGAATCATGCGCTGCCTGCAGTCCTCTTGGTGACGGTGCCCGGCCGGCCCGGGACGCGCCGCGGCGTCTTTCGCGGCATGACGCGCCGCCTCACCGCTTCACCTGGAGCTCCCGGTCCAGCATCGTGCTCATGTTATCCAAATGCTAACCACGCCAACACCGACCTTTGTGAGGCTTCGGTAAGGTTGCATGACTTGAGCTGATCAAGCTTGGTACCGTCATCCTGTGCTCGAATGTTGCCGAGCGACTGAAGATCATCAGGAGGATGACGACGACCAGGCAGCTCACCGCGATTCCCCGTGAGCTTCAGGAAATTCACGGACAGTTAGCGCTGGCGGCGTATGCGGCGACCGGGCACCCTGAACCGCGTCCTTGAGGGCAGCCGTGGCGGGTAAGCACGGATGAGACTATCGTCTATGCGACCAATCGCGCCGTTCGAGGCCGTAGTGATAATGGCAGAATCCCCCTCCCGGCACCAGATGTGGCGACCATCATCTGCAAATTCAGCAGGCCGATGAGGTTTCCCCGGATCGTTCCCACGAGTTGAGTCCCAACAGGCCGAAGCGGAATGGTTCCCACGAGTCGGAAGAGGATCACGCGGGCCCGATCGGTATCCTCGTTCAGGACGTCCCGAGGTTCGGCCAGGTGGTCCCTGATCATCCCCGGCAACGCCACAAGCTGCTGAGGGGCTACGTCCGGACCGCGGAGTATCGCTTCACACTCCTGCACCCGCCGTTCGCAGGTCTCCAACAGGAGCCGTATGATCATAGGCGTTAAGATGCCCGACCGGACGGCGGCTGCGACGTCCCCCAATCCCTGCTGGGCCCGCTCACGCTCCCGCTGCCACCGGACTCGTTCTTGGTGCTCGGTGGTGGTCAGCGAGACGAGCGAGCGATCACTCGTTGCGTCACATACTCAATGCGATCAGTCGAAAAGACCTTCCGGAGCACAAGTCGAGCACGAGGTCCTCAACGTAGTCGCGCCGGACCAGCCGGCCATTCGTGCAGATCGACGGCCCACGGTCCCGGGGGCCGTACAGCCATAGTAGTTTGGCTCGTTGAGCACGAAGTACGACCCGCACGGCTCGCAGACGAGGATCCCGGACAGCAGGGCCGTTGCACGCCGGCCACGCGTGTTCCCTCGGGCCAGGTGGTAACGTCCCTGCCTGCGGTTCTGGACGGCATCCCAGAGTTCTTGCGGGATGATGCGCAGTCCCGGAACGTCTTGCCACACCCACTCCTCGCGTAAACGCACCCGCATGAGCCGCTTGCCGGTCGTGGGAAGGGCTCCGTCGGGAGCGACAGGCCGGTGTTCGGGCAGCGCCGAATAGGATACTCTCGAACCCCCGCCCCGGCGGGATGTCCCTGCGCCCAAGGGGACGGGAGAACATGGGGGTCTGCGGATGCGGGTGACGGTCCGGCTGATGGGTTCGTTCCGCGACTCCCTGAACGAGGGCGAGCGGTTCCGAGCCATCGAGTTGCGCGAGGGGAGTTGCGTGATCGACGCGCTCCGCACGATCGGCGTCGGCGACGACGAACCCTGGAACGCCAGCATCGAAGGCCAGATGGTTGAGGCGGAGTACGTGCTTCAGGACGGGGACGCGCTCTTTGTCTTTACGCCGCTTGCCGGCGGGGCGCTGTCACCGCACGACTGACGGCGCAGGAGGGCTAGGGACATGCGCGGAGTTGCTGGGAAGATCCTCAGAGCGGATCTCACCGCTCGGAAGATCACGGTAGATCAACCCGACGAACGCTTCTATCGCACCTACCTTGGCGGCGCCGGCTTCGTCTCCTACTTCCTGCTGAAGGAGGTCCCACGGGGCATCGACGCGTTCGATCCCCGGAACAAGCTAATCTTCGCGATTGGGCCCCTGACCGGCCTGCCGCTTCCGGGCGCATCGCGCAGCTGCGTGGGGACGAAGTCCCCCCTCACCGACGGCTACTCGAAGAGCGAGGCCGGGGGCTTCGTTCCGATGGCGCTCAAGAAGGCCGCGTACGACGCCGTGATCGTCGAGGGGCGGGCCGACGCTCCGGTGTACCTCCTGGTGACCGACCAGCGGGTCGAGATCCGAGACGCGTCCCATCTGTGGGGCAAGACCGTCCTGGAGGCGCGGGACGCCATCGCGGCGGAGACGGGCGAGAAGCAGATCCGCACATCTGGAATCGGCCCCGCCGGCGAGAACCTCGTGCGGTTCGCATCCGTGATGAACGACGCCAAGGACGCCCACGGCCGCGGGGGGGCCGGGGCGGTGATGGGCTCGAAGAACCTGAAGGCGATCGCGGTCGCGGGGAAGTGGAACCCCGATGTGGCGGACCCCGCCAAGATCCACGAGCTCGCCGTGATGATGAACAAGGGCTTCTACGACAACCCGCTCTTCTCCAAGGGGCTCCACGACATCGGCACGGGCGCCGAGGCGGCGATGGTGGCGGGCAACGAGGTCGGCAACCTGCCCTCTCACAACTTCGCGGTCAACTCATTCGACGGCGTCAAGAAGATCACGGCCCACGCGGCTATGGCAGCGTACGGCAAGGGCATGGAGGGCTGCGCTGCCTGCGGCGTGCGCTGCAAGAAGGTGATGGAAATCGACGCCCCGTGGCACGTGAACAAGCGCACGAGCGGGGCCGAGTACGAGTCTCTGGGCGCGCTCGGGACGGTGTGCGCCGTGGACGATCTCGAGCGCGTGCTGAAGGCGTGCGATCTCGCCAACCAGTATGGAATGGACACGATCTCACTCGGCGTGACGATCGGTTTCGGCATGGAGTGCTTCGAGAGCGGGATTCTGACGCCCGGCGACACCGGCGGCGTCGATCTGCGGTTCGGAAACGCCGAGGCGATGCTCCAGATGGTCGAGATGATCACCCGCCGACAGGGAATCGGCGACGTGCTGGCCGAGGGGACGAAGCGCGCGGCCGCGCGCCTGGGCCGGGGTGCCGAGGCGCTGGCGATGCACGTGAAGGGCGTCGAGATTCCGATGCACGAGCCGCGCGTGAAGCCGGGGCTCGGGGTCGTCTACGCCGTGGAGGCGCACGGCGCGGACCACTGCGCCGGCATGCACGACACCTTCTACACGCGGGAGTCGCCATCGTTTGAGCGCCTGCGGGGGATGGGCGCCACGGTGCCGCTCCCAGCCAGCGATCTGTCTGACGACAAGATGCGGTCCCAGAAGGCCGCGCACCTGTGGAATCTCTTTCTCGACTCGACGGTCTGCTGCATGTTCGTCCCGTGGGACCTCGACCAGCTGGTCGAGGGCGTGCGCGCCGTCACCGGGTGGATCTACACGGCGCACGAGGCCCTCAAGCTCGGCGAGCGGATCGCCGCGCTGGGCCGGGTCTTCAACCTGCGCGAAGGGATTACGATCGCCCAAGACAGTCTGCCGAAGCGGATGTTCGGGCCCACCCGCCGGGGCGCCCTGCGGAACGGCGGCCTTGACGAGGAGACGTTCCGCCGCGCCGTCTCCGCCTTCTACGGAATCATGGGGTGGGACATGGCCACGGGCGTGCCGACCCGAGGCACGCTGCTCGATCTGGGCATCGGCTGGGCCGCTGACGAGCTGCCGGCGTCCGTGTAACGGACGGTAGCACGGTGCGTTCCGGCGGCCGGCTGGCGGGACGCCGGGCGTCAGGCGGCGGGCCGTCTGGCGTCTTGCGCGCGGTTGCGCGCGCCGGGGGATAGTGCTTGCCGAGCCGGAGGAGCCCCAGGCAGGCGCGGCAGCCCTACTCCGGATGCGGCCGCTCACGCAAGATGGTCTCGACGAGCTGCGCCGTGTACGGGCCGACCTCGGTGGCCCAGCGGATGAGCTGCGAGGGACTCCACTCCAGGTATCGCTGATGCGCGCTCGGACGATGACGGGGATCGGTGACATGGTCCCCGCGGCCGTGGCCCGCGCGTGACTCGCGACACGCCAGCCGGCGCGCAGCGACCTCGAGCGCGTGGGCGGTGAGGCGGATATCGACGCGGGTGCCGATCAGCTGGTACGGCACGCTATAGTAATCGCCCGCCACCGTGACGTGGTAATCGATGCTGACCTTGGGCCGGGTGCGACCCGGCACAGAAGCCCTACCCCTACGATTCCGAACGGGCGCGCACGCTGCTGCGCGAGGCCGGATTCCCCAACGGGTTCGAGACGACGATGGCGATCAGCCCCGAGCGTCCGTTCGCGGCCGAGGACGTGGCACAAACCACCTTTCGGGCGCGATCCGAGGATGTCCAAGATCATAGGCTGGTTGCCTTTATATGATGTCATTATGCCTACGTACTAACTCGGCCGGACACGTGGCGCAAGGTCATCCCGCGTGTCTTGGGCCTGTAGTTCGCGCAGCCTAACGGGCCTGCGATCGCCGGCCACCGCGCGAACAACTGGAGGCCATGGGGGTAGCCACAAAATCAGCCTCACGGCATCAGTCCAGTCAACAAACATGCAGCCGGTCATGGTTCAGGCGGTTGTTTCGGCGGGAGCCCAATTTGGACGGTTCGCCTTAAACTACGCAACGTGTGTGTCGTCTTCGCTGGTGTGTGTTCAAATACCCCTCGATGGTTCTGCACGAATCTACTTCATCGGCACAGCGGTGGAGGGGATCCACCAAACCCCGATTCGCGTGGCAGGGCCTGTTTGCAACCTGCCTCTGCTTACGGATCGTGACGCAGTCTCGCTCGGTTCAACGGTTGAGTGAATCGTGAAGTTCGCAGGACCTCAAGTTGGTCTTGTCCCCCGGGTTGAGCGAAAGCTCCCTGATATCACTTCTGAAAGACCTAGGGGGAGATCCGGATCGTGCTTCTCATGACAACCTGAGTGTATGGGATCCACGTGGCCATTGTGTAGTAGAAGGTCGAGGTACCCTGGGCTTCGTCGCCGGTGGTAAAGCGGGAGATGAAGTACGGCGCGTACTCGCCCCCCCACACCCCCTCCAGCCCCGGACCCGCCAGATCATCGCACTTCTGCGGGTTGCGCGCGTCGATCGCGCGGTGGATGAAGTAGCAGTACCCGTGGTCCCGGACCGGGTTGAAAATGGTCTGCGCCTCGCTCCACGGTCCCCACGGATGCTCCGCCACACGCATCTGGATGCCGCGGGGATGCTCGGGCGTGTTGTTCAGGCAGTTGTAGAGCATGATCCAGCGTTTGACGAACCGGTTCCAGTCGACGCCGAGTTCCCCCATGCAGTTGCTCGGGGATCCTCCGGGCCCGTAATCCTGAAACAGCGGCGCGGCGTCGGCTTCGGACCGGGCGAAGCGCGGCTGCCCGTCCGCGCCGACGTCGGCGAGGTATTCTAGCGACTGCGCTCCGTCGGGTCTGCCGATGCTCTCGGCCCGCATGCGCGCCATGAACCCAGCGCTCTTCCGGTAGAGCGCGCCGCCCTGGGTGCCCCAGAAGTAGAGGTTGGAGTTGACCCGGTTTGGTGGACATCCTATCGTTTAGGGGCCAAGACCCCAGAGAGGAGTCCACCGTGGGCAAGACACACCCACCGTATGCAAAGGAATTCCGAGCGGAGGCAGTCCGCTTGGTACGGGAGTCCGGTAAGTCGCTGGCGCAAATCGCGAAGG
>DASPUZ010000101.1:0-39112 GCA_035622635.1 bacterium
GCCGGTGGGCGGTGCATGTCCACGGCGGCCGTACCCCGACGGGGCAGGAGGCGATCGCGTGGGCGGAGCGCGCGGCATCGCTCGGCGCGGGCGAGCTCCTCGTGACGAGCATGGACGAGGACGGGCACGAAGACGGCTATGATCTCGAACTCCTCCGGGCGGTGACCCGGACCGTGCGCATCCCGGTGATCGCGTCCGGCGGTGCGGGAAGCCCACGGCACCTGCTGGACGCGATCGTCGAGGCGGACGCGGACGCGGTGCTCGCGGCCTCGATCTTCCACTACCGGAAGTTCAGCATCGCGGCCGTCAAAGAGTTCCTGTCCGGCCACGGCGTGCCCGTGCGTCCGGTGAAAGGGGTCTGAGCGATGCTCGAGACCGATGCGGTGACGTTCGATGGGGCGGGTCTCATCGCGGCGGTCGCGCAGGATGTCGCGACCGGTACCGTCTTGATGGTCGCGTACATGAACCGCGAGGCGCTCGAGCGGACCCTCGCCACCGGGCAGGCATGGTACTGGAGCCGTGCACGTGGCCGGCTCTGGCGCAAAGGGGAGGAGTCCGGACACACGCAGCATGTCCGGGCCGTCCGGCTGGATTGCGACGGTGATGCGCTGGTGCTGCTCGTCGATCAGGTCGGACCAGCGTGCCATACCGGTCATGCGACGTGCTTCTATAGAGACCTGCAGCTCGAAGCCGGCCGGATTCGTGCCGTGGAGACCCCGCCCGATGCCCCGGGCCCCGGGCCCGACAGGGTCGCGGCGGGAACGGGCCGAGCTGGTGGGGGCGCCGCGTCCGGTGCCGCCGGTCCCGAGGTCTTGCGAGAGCTGGCCGTCGTGCTCGCGGAGCGCCGGAACGAGCCTCGGGCCGGATCCTACACTTCCGGGTTGTTCGCCGAAGGGCTCTCGCGTTTGAACGAGAAGGTCATGGAAGAGGCTGCCGAGGTTACCCGCGCGGCGAGGAAGGAGACGCCGGTGAGGCTCGTCGAGGAGACGGCCGATTTGTGGTATCATACGTTGGCCCTGCTCGTGTACCAGGGCGTGGATCCGTCTCGCGTGTTCGGCGAACTGGCGAAGCGCCGGCGCTGACGGCTGTCCGGGACGCTTCCACGGGGCGCAGGCGCTGCGCGCGCCGGGATGACGCGATGCGGTACGCTGTCTTTTCTGACGTCCACGCGAACGCAGAGGCGCTCGAGGCCGTGCTCGCCGACGCCGGGCGGTTCCGTCCAGACGGCTATGCGTGTCTCGGCGACGTCGTCGGGTATGGCCCCGATCCGAACGAGTGCGTGGCTCGTGTCCGGAATCTGGGCGCCGTTGCGGTCGCCGGGAATCACGATCAAGCGGCGGTTGGAGCGGTCGACCTGGACACGTTCAGCCCGCTGGCACGCGCCGCGATCGACTGGACGCGGCAGATACTCGGCGGCGAAGCGCGCGCATGGCTCGCCGCACTCCCGCTGCGCATGGACGTCGACGGCTGCCTGGCGGTCCACGGCAGTCCGCGCGATCCGATCGAGGAGTACATTCTCGACCTACCCGCCGCGCTCGCGAACTTCTCCGCCGCGGCTTTCACCCGGTGCCTCGTGGGCCATACGCACGTTCCTGGGGCGTTCGTCCTGGAGCCGGACGGCCGGGTCGGGGCCGGGGAGCTTCCTACTGATTTCGCGGTGAAGCTTCGCCCGGACGTGCGCTACATCATCAACGTCGGGAGCGTTGGCCAGCCCCGTGACGGCGATCCCCGCGCCTCATACCTCTTGCTCGACGCCGGTGCGGGCACGGTCACGCTGCGCCGCGTTCCCTACATGATCGCAAAGACACAAGCCAAGATGACGGCCGCCGACCTCCCGCCCCTGCTTGCGCAGCGCCTGGCATTCGGGCGCTAACGCAAGGGCGAGCGAAGTAGTAACAACCCTCCGCTGCCCCCGCGATCGTCACGAGCCTCTCGAGTTCGGAAGGGAGCGCTTTCCGGACCGGCGAACGTGGACCACCAGAAACGTGTGCCGGGCCGGTGTCGCGCGCGGCGCGGCGCATGCCGTTGAGCGGAGGCAGGGGCGGACCGTGGTGAACAAGGATACCGGGAACAACGTCGGGCGCCGGTCGATCACGATCGAGGATCTGCTTGAGATCCCCGTGCTCGGGGATCCGCAGTACTCGCCGGACGGATCGTGGATCGCGTACACGGTGACGGTGGCGGATCGTGAGGCCAATGCCTACCGGACGAATCTATGGCTCGTGCCGTCCCGCGGCGGCGAGCCGCGCCAACTCACGACCGCCAAAGCCCGCGACACCGGGCCGCGGTGGTCGCCGGACGGATCGCAGCTCGCGTTTGTGTCGGATCGCGGCGGGGACAAGCAGGTCTGGACCATTCCTGTGGACGGCGGCGAGGCGCGCGCGCTCACGCCGGGGAAGATGTCGCCGTCTGACATTGACTGGGCTCCCGATGGACGGTCGCTCGCGTTCGTGGGCAAGCCGCCGGCCGCGCCGGAATCCTCCGAGGGCGGCGACGTCCGCGTGATCTCACGCCTTCGGTACAAGCAGGACGGCGAGGGGTTTTGGGACGGGCGGTGGAAGCAGATCTTCGTCGTCTCCGCCGCGGGCGGGGAGCCCCGGCCCGTCACGCAGGGCGAACACGACCACCTGTTCCCGGCATGGTCCCCGGACGGAACGCTCCTCGCTTACACGGCAAACCCGGATCCCGACGCCGATCTGACCAGCGTGACCGACCTGTGGCTCGTCGAGGCCGGTACGGCCCCGTCCGCACCCGCCCGTCGGCTCACGCGCGGGACCGGACCGGTCCAGTCGCCGGCGTGGTCCCCGGACGGTACGCGCATTGCGTACGTCGGCCACGATAACGCGTGTTGGGGCGCAACGAACTGGCGGGTATGGATCGTGCGGGTCGGCGACGGCGACCCCGTGTGCCTCACGGCCGGTACCGATCAGAGCGTCGGACACCACGTCATCACCGACATGCGGGCGCACCCCACCGCGGGCGGCCTCACCTGGTCTGTCGATGGGCGCCGCGTGTTCTTCATGGTGGGTGATGGAGGGAGCACGCAGATCGCCTCGGTCGAGGCGGACGGCGGACCGGTCCGACATGAGACGCAGGGTCATCACGAGTTGATCGGGTGCACGCTGGATCGGGAAGCGGGGCGGGTCGCATGCATCGAGAGCGACCCGCTGATGCCCGGCGAGGTCGCGGTCGCCGACCTCGCCGGCCGGCCTGCGTCGCTGCGACGGCTCACCGATCACGCCGGGCCCCTCATGCGTGCGCTCGCGCTCGCGTCGCCGGATCGGTTCGAGTTCGCCAGCGCGGACGGCTGGAAGATCGAGGGATGGGTGCTGCGGCCTGCGACGGCCGGACGTGCGCCGGCGATCCTGGAAGTGCATGGCGGACCGCACGCCGCGTATGGCTACTCGTTCTTTCACGAGCTGCAACTCCTGGCCGCGAGCGGGTATGGCGTGATCTACATGAACCCGCGCGGCAGCCAGGGTTACGGGCAGACGTTCACCGCCGCCACACGGCACGACTGGGGAGGAAAGGACTACCAGGACTTGATGGACGGTCTTGATCACGCGATCGCCCTGCATCCATGGATCGATCCGGACCGCCTGGGCGTCGCCGGCGGGAGCTACGGCGGATTCATGACCAACTGGATCATCGGGCATACCCAACGCTTCCGCGCCGCGGTGACGATGCGCAGTATCAGCAACGCCTCCAGTCAGTGGGGAACGTCCGACCTTGCGTACATGAAGGGATTCTGGGAGTACCCCGGGGAGCCATGGGAGTCGCCGGAGTTCTATCGCGAGCGTTCTCCCATCACGTACGTCCAGCAGATGCGCACGCCGACCCTGATCCTGCACAGCGAGAACGACCATCGGTGTCCGATGGAGCAAGCCGAGCAACTCTTTGTCGCGCTTCGGAAACAGGGCGTCCCGACGCTGTTCGTGCGGTTCCCGAACGAGAGCCACGACCTCTCGCGGAACGGGCAGCCCCGGCACCGGATGGAGCGGCTGCGGCACATTCTCGCGTGGTTCCACACGCATCTCGGCGAGACGACCGTGCAGGCCGCCCAAGCGGCTGGCCGGCAGGCGAGCGCCACGGCCGATGAGTGAGTGCGGCTTCGAGTGACGCGCATCTACACCCGCACGGGCGATACGGGGGACACGGGGCTCTTCGGCGGGGAGCGGGTCCGGAAGGACGATCTCCGCGTCCGCGCGTACGGGGCGATCGACGAAGCCAACGCGGCCATCGGCACCGCCCGTGCAGCGGGACCCGGAGCCGAGATCGACGCGGTGCTCGCCCTGCTGCAGCACCACCTGTTTGACCTCGGCGCCGAACTCGCGACGCCTCCGTCGGCGCCATCTTCGGCCACGGCCCACGCGCCGCATGTGACGCCGGAGTGGGTCGCCGCACTGGAAGGAGATATCGATCGCTTCGAGGGCGTCCTGCCGCCGCTGCGTGCATTCATCTTGCCCGGCGGCACGCCCGCCGCCGCGGCGCTGCATGTTGCCCGGACGGTCGTGCGCCGCGCGGAGCGGGACATCGTGGCTCTCGCCGCCCAGGCTCCCGTCAATCCTCACCTGCTCGCGTTCGTCAACCGGCTCTCGGACCTGCTGTTCGTGCTCGCGCGCGCGGCGAATCATGCGGCGAAGCAGGCGGACGTGACCTGGTCCCCAACCAGATAACGAGCGTGTCGGTCGCTTCACCCTGGCCCTGCGCTTCCTCCTCAAGCGTCATGAGACTCCGAGTGACCTCGACGCATCGCTCGTGCTCCGTACGCAGCTGACCACGGGAAACATCGACCGTGCCGGTGGGGCAGGAGAGGCCGGAACCCGGACCGAAGCAGCATGCCAGGTGTGTAGTGCAAGTCAGGCATCCGGAAGGTCCCCATGGCTGACCAGACAGCATCGCGTTCGTACGCTCCTGAGTACCCCTGGTGGCTCCAACCGATCGTCGTCGTTGTCCTGCTGAGCGCCTTCGTAGTCTACTCGGTCTGGGTGGCGCTCCAGGGCCATGGATACTTCGCGCCGTACCTGTCGCCGTTCTACTCGCCACCCATCAGGATCGGAAGGATCCCGATCTCGCCGGCATGGTGGGTGGTGTGGGTGCCGGCCGGATTCCGAGCAACGTGCTACTACTACCGTAAGGCGTACTACCGCTCGTACTTCCGAGATCCGGTCTCGTGCGTGATGAGCGAGTCGCGGGGACGGTACGCCGGGGAGACGGCGTTCCCGTTCATCCTCAACAACCTGCACCGGTTCCTGGTGTACCTCGCGATCATCGTGCTGGCGTTCTTGTGGCGGGACACGATCGAGGCGTTTTTCTTCAACGGGCAATTCGGCATCCACCTCGGGTCCCTCCTGTTTCTGGTGAACGTCCTGCTCCTGACCGGCTACACGCTCGGCTGCCACGCGGTCCGGCACATGGTGGGCGGGAACCTGGACTGTTTCTCCTGCGCGCGCGCCGGGCATCTGCGATACGGCCTCTGGCAGCGGGTCACGTCACTCAACCACCGGCATGCCGCGTGGGCGTGGGCAAGCCTGATCTCCGTCTCGCTTGCCGACGTGTATATCCGGCTGCTGATGGCCGGGGTGATCACCGATCCCAAGTTGTTCTGAAGTGGTGCTGATCGTGGACGATGGGGGGAGGGTGCGTTCAGGTGGCTGACTGGTATGAGTCGCGCCAATATGACGTGCTCGTGATCGGCGCGGGCGGCGCGGGGCTGCGTGCGGCGATCGGAGCCGCCGAAGCCGGCGTCAAGGTCGGCCTCGTGTGCAAGTCGTTGCTTGGCAAGGCCCACACCGTGATGGCCGAGGGAGGCATCGCCGCGGCGCTGGGCAACGTGGACCCGAAGGACAACTGGGAGGTCCACTTCGCCGACACGATGCGCGGGGGCCAGCGGATCAACGACTACCGGATGGTCGAGATCTTCGCGAAAGAAGCGCCGGAGCGCGTGTACGAGCTCGAGCGGTGGGGTGGTCTGTTCGATCGGACGCCGGACGGCCGGATCCTTCAACGTCCGTTCGGCGCTCACACGTACCGCCGGTTGTGCCACGTCGGCGATCGCACAGGACTGGAGATGATCCGTACCCTTCAGGACCGCGCGGTCCACAGCGGGGTCGACGTCCTGATGGAGGTCATTCTGACCCGGCTGCTCAAGGACGGCGACCGTATTGCCGGCGCGTTCGGGTACCGGCGGGAGGACGGGCGCTTCGTGCTGTTCAAGGCCAAGGCGGTCGTGCTCGGCACGGGCGGGTGGGGTAAGGTCTTCAAGGTCACCAGCAACTCGTGGGAGTGCACCGGCGATGGCTGCGGGATGGCGTACGAGGCCGGCGCCGAGTTGATGGACATGGAGATGGTGCAGTTTCACCCGACCGGCATGGTGTGGCCGTCCGGCGTGCGCGGGCTCCTGGTCACCGAGGCGGTGCGCGGCGAAGGCGGGATCCTGCGGAACTCCAAGGGCGAGCGGTTCATGGAGAAGTACGACCCGAAGAAGATGGAGCTGAGCAGCCGCGACGTCGTGTCGCGTTCGATCTACAAGGAAGTCCAGGCCGGACGCGGGAGCCCTCACGGCGGCGTGTTCCTGGACGTTTCCCACCGCGGCGCAGACTTCATCAAGAAGAAGCTGCCCAGCATGTACGATCAGTTCCTCAAGCTTGCCGACATCGACATCACGAAGTCCCCGATGGAGGTGGCGCCGACGATTCACTACGTCATGGGCGGCGTGCGCGTCGCGCCGGGCGAGGGCGCCTCGACCGTGCCGGGTTTGTTCGCGGCCGGGGAGGTCGCCGCGGGGCTCCACGGGGCCAATCGGCTGGGCGGCAACTCGCTCAGCGACCTGGTGGTCTTCGGCAAGCGCGCTGGCGAGCACGCCGCGCGGTACGCGAAGGGCCTCGATCGCGAGCCTCGCATCGACGAGGGGCAGGCCGAAGCGGAGCGGCGCCTGTTGCTCGAGCCGTTCGAGGGGAACGGGACCGAAAACCCGTACCAGTTGCACGCCGAGTTGCAGCAGATCATGGGCGACTGTGCTGGCATTGCCCGGACCGGCGAAGGGCTCAAGACCGGTTTGGAGAAGATGCTGGCGCTCCAGGAGCGCGCGCCCCGCATGCGCGTCTCCGGGTCGCACCTGTACAATCCGGGATGGCACGCCTGCCGCGACGTGCGCTTCATGCTGGAACTGTGCGAGGCGATCTTGCGTTCCGGGATCGAGCGGACCGAGAGCCGGGGCGCCCACTGGCGCCTCGATTTCCCCGACCAGAGCGAGGAATGGGGACGCAAGAACATGATCGTCAAGCGGACCGACACCGGCATGGCCGTGTCGACGCGCCCGGTGCCCGAGATGCCGCCGGATCTCGCGCGCCTGCTCGCGGCGACGGCATGACCGTTCCGGCGGAACGTCCGGGGCTGTTCTCCCGCGGGCATTCCCGAGCGGGATGCGCGTGAACCGGGGGCACCCGGTGGCTTCGCGGAACTAGCTCACTAAGGTAGGGTGGGGGCAGCGATGGCAGACGCTACGTTTCACGTCTTCCGGGGCGACAAAAGCGGCGGTGAGTTGCGCACCTACCAGGTGCCGATCATCGAGGGCATGGTCGTGCTCGATGCGATCCACTACATCCAGCAGCATCAGGACTCGACGCTCGCGTGCCGGTGGAACTGCAAAGCCGCCAAGTGCGGCTCCTGCAGCGCGGAGGTGAACGGAAAGCCGCGGCTGATGTGCAAGACGCGGCTCGACGAGTTCGCGGGGCGACCCGTCACCGTGCGGCCGATGAAGACGTTTCCGCTGATCAAAGATCTCGTCACCGACGTATCCTGGAACTATCGGGTGAATCAGGAGATCCCGCCGTTCACGCCCGCGCCGGGCGATGCGGGACCGTGGAGGATGTCCCCGGAGGATGTGGACCGGCTGTTCGAGTTCCGGAAGTGCATCGAGTGCTTCCTGTGTCAGGACACGTGTCATGTGCTCCGCGAGCACGGCGACATGGATCGCTACTACGGGCCCCGGTTCATGGTCCGCATCGCCGGGCTCGAGATGCACCCGAAGGACGCGCTGTCGCGTGCGCATCTCCTGCACGGCCGCGGCGGGATCGGCTTGTGCAACATCACGAAGTGCTGCGAAGAGGTATGCCCTGAGGAGATCCACATCACCGACAACGCCATCATCCCGCTCAAAGAGCGTGTCGCGGACGACTATTTCGATCCATGGCGTGCCCTCCTGCGCGTGTTCGGCGGGCACAAAGAGCCGCGGGGGACCTAGTGCATCGCGTCCCATGTTCATCCTCGCCCGACATCCGTGAAGGTGTCCTGGCGGCGAGGGTGCCCATACGCCGGCAGCGGGGAGCCTGTCCATTCTGAGCGAAGGAGCGACGCGTATGCCGGCGTTTGACTCCCTGACTCCACCCGCCGAGGGCGCAGCGATCGAAATCCGCGACAACGCGCTGTATGTGCCCGACACGCCCATCATTCCCTATATCGAAGGCGACGGCACGGGTCCGGATATCTGGAAAGCCACCGTCCGCGTGCTGGACGCTGCGGTCGCCAAGGCGTACGGCCGGAAGCGCCGGATCGTTTGGTTCGAGGTGCTCGCCGGCGCGAAGTCCTTCCGTCGCTTCAAGACGTGGCTGCCAGAAGATACGCTCCGGGCTTTTTCCCATTATGTCGTCGGCATCAAAGGGCCGCTGACGACGCCGGTCGGCGGCGGGATACGCAGTCTCAACGTCGCGCTGCGGCAACTCCTGGATCTGTACGCATGTGTGCGTCCGGTCCGGTACTTCGAGAACGTGCCGAGCCCGGTCAAGCACCCGGAGCAGATCGACGTCGTCATCTTCCGGGAGAACAGCGAGGATATCTACGTCGGGTTGGAGTTTGCGAGCGGGACGGCGGAGGCGAAGAAGCTGATCGACTTCGTGAACCGAGAGTTCAAGTGGAAGGTTCGCGGGGACTCCGGCGTCGGGCTCAAGCCGATGAGCCCGTTCGGCACCAAGAGGCTGGTGCGCAAGGCGATCCAGTACGCGATCGACCGCCGCCGGAAGAGCGTCACGCTCGTGCACAAGGGCAACATCATGAAGTACACTGAGGGCGCCTTCAGGGATTGGGGATATGAGCTCGCCCGAGAGGAGTTCGGCGACGTCACGATCACGTGGGACGAGGTCCAAGAGAAGCACGACGGGGTGGTGCCTCCCGGGAAGCTGTTGATCCAGGACTACATCGCGGACGTCACGTTCCAGCACGTCCTCACGCGGCCGAGGTCGTTCGACGTCATCGCCACGGGCAACCTGAACGGCGACTACCTGTCGGACGCGATCGCGGCGCAGGTCGGCGGCATCGGGATGGCGCCCGGCGGGAACATCAGCGACTTTCACGCGGTGTTCGAGGCGACGCACGGGACGGCACCGAAGTATGCCGACCAGGACAAGGTCAATCCCGGATCGTTGATCCTGTCCGGGGTCATGATGCTGGAGCACCTTGGGTGGATCGAGGCCGCCGAGGCGGTCGTGCGCGGCCTCGAGGCGGCGTTCCGCAAGAAGATTGTGACGTACGATCTCGCGCGGTTGATGGATGGAGCACACGAAGTGAGGACGAGCGAGTTCGCAACCGCCGTGATCGACGAGTTCTAGTCTGAGCCTGCGAAGTCCGAGACCGAAGCGGCGGGGCAGCGCGCAAGAACGCCCGGAAGCCAGGCGGTCCGCGTCGACGGCGTGAATGCGTGGGCTTCCGGGTCGGGCCTCGTGTGCCCGGCGGGGACGCAATCAAGACGAGACGGTGTCTCAGAAGGAGAGTCCCGTGGCAGGCAAACGACCAAAGGTCAGCATCGTGGGAGCAGGCAACGTCGGGCACTCGGCGGCGCAGTGGCTGGTCTCGCGCCGGCTTGCCGACATCGTGCTCGTGGACGTGATCGAAGGAATGCCGCAGGGCAAGGCGCTCGACCTCAGCCAGGCGGGTCCGATCGAGGGGTTTGATCTCACCATCACCGGAACCAACAACTACGACGACACCGCGGGTTCCGATGTCGTCGTCATCGTCGCCGGCATCGGTCGCAAGCCGGGGATGAGCCGCGAGGATCTTCTGAACGTCAACGCCGGGATCGTCACGAAGGTGACGCAGGAGGTCAGCCGCAGGTCTCCCGAGGCCTGCCTGCTCGTGGTGACCAACCCGCTGGACGTGATGGTGTTCCTAGCGCACAAGGCGAGCGGATTCCCCCCCGAGCGCGTGATGGGGCAGAGCGGAGCCCTTGACAGCACGCGGTTCCGGACATTCATCGCCCGCGAGGTGGGGGTGTCGGTCCAGGACGTGTCGGCGCTCGTGATCGGGGCGCACAGCGACACGCACATGGTGCCGCTCGCGAGTCTCGCGACCGTTGGAGGCATCCCGTTGCGGCAGTTGCTGCCGCAGGACCGGATCGCCGCCCTCGTCGAGCGGACGCGCAAGGGCGGTGCCGAGATCGTCGGCCTGCTCAAGACAGGGAGCGCGTTCTTCGCACCCGGGGCGGCGGTTTGCGAGATGGTCGAGGCGATCCTGCAGGATCGAAAGCGCGTCATTCCGCTGTCGGCGTACCTGACCGGCCAGTACGGGGTGAGCGGCCTCTACGTCGGCGTGCCGGCGCTCCTCGGGGCGCGCGGCGTCGAGCGGATCTACGAAGTTCCGCTCGAGGGCGCCGAGCGAACCGCGTTCGACGAGGCTGTCAAGAACATCCGCGCGAACGTCGCACTGGTCAAGGGGCAGGTCTGATGAAGCTGCATGAGTACCAGGCGAAGGAATACTTCGGCCGCTACGGGCTGCCGGTGCAGAAGGGCCTCGTGATCGATCGGCCGGAGCAAGTGGCGGGGTTGGCGCTTCGCTATCCCGTGGTCGTCAAGGCGCAAGTGCTCGTCGGAGGGCGCGGCAAAGCGGGCGGCGTCAAACTCGCACGGACGCCTGCGGAGGCCGAGGAGCTCGCCCGGGCGATTCTCGGGATGGAGATCCGGGGCGAGCGCGTGACGCGCGTGCTGGTGACCGAGGCCGTGGATATCGACAAGGAATACTACCTGGCGTTTGTGACCGACCGGGCCGCCGGCCGGGTGGCCGCGATCGCATCGGCAGAGGGCGGCGTCGACATCGAGTCCGTTGCCCGCACGGCGCCGGAGAAGATTGTCCGCGCCGAAGCCGATCCGTTCCTCGGGTTTCTGGCCTTCCAGGCGCGGGTCGTCGGGCGGCGCCTCGGCTTCGCCGGCCCCGTACTCGAGGAGTTCGTGAGGATCGCCACCGCCCTGTATCGATTGTACTGGGCCGAGGACGCGGACCTGGCGGAGATCAATCCTCTCGCGCTGGTCGCGGGCCACCTGCTGTGCGTGGACGCCAAGCTGGTCCTGGACGACAACGCGCTCTACCGGCACCCGGAACTGCCGCCGAATGAGGAGATGACGGAGCTCGAGGCGGCCGCCAAGAAGCACGACCTCTCCTACGTCGAGCTGGACGGTGACATCGCGGTCATCGGAAACGGCGCAGGCCTCGTGATGAGCACGCTCGACCTGCTCGCGCACTTCGGCGGCCGCGCCGCGAACTTCCTCGATGTCGGCGGCGGCGCGAGCGCGGAGGCGATGCAGACCGCGCTCGGCATCGCTCAGCGGAAACCCGGCGTGCGGGCCATCTTCATCAACATCTTCGGGGGGATCACCCGCTGCGACGACGTTGCACGCGGGATCGTCGACAATCCCCCCAAGGTTCCGGCGAGCATCCGGCTGACCGGCACGAACGAGACGGAAGGCCAGAGGATCCTCAGGGAGGCCGGCATCGCGGCCGGGCTGGATCCCGACGAAGGCGCCCGGGTCGCGGTGGAGCTGGCGCGCCGCGGCGCGCAAGGGCGGGAGGGCCGGTAGATGGCGATCATCGTGGACGGTGACACCCGCCTGTTGGTCCAGGGGATCACCGGCTATCAAGGCGCGTTCCACACCGGGCTCATGCTGGAGGCAGGGACCAAGGTCGTCGCCGGGGTCACCCCGGGTAAGGGCGGCGCCGCCGTGCACGGCGTGCCGGTGTTTGACACCGTCGACGAGGCGGTGCGGAGCACGGGCGCGAACGCGTGTTGCATCTTCGTCCCTGCGCGGTTCGCGCGGGACGCAGCCCTCGAGGCGATCGCGAGCCGCCTCGATCCGGTCGTGATCATCACAGAGGGAGTGCCCGTGCACGACGCGATCGAGGTCGTGGCATACGCGCGACAGCACGGCGTCCGGGTGGTCGGTCCGAACGGCCCCGGGGTGACGACGCCGGGTCAGTGCCGCGTCGGCATCATGCCGACGCATCTGTTCAAGCCGGGGCCGGTGGGCGTCGTCTCGCGAAGCGGCACCCTCACGTACGAGATCGTCGCGGGGTTGACCCATGCGGGGCTCGGGCAATCGACCGCGATCGGACTCGGGGGAGATCCCGTCGTGGGGACCTCGTTTGTTGAGGTGCTGGAGTTGTTCAACGAGGATCCCGACACGTATGCGATCGTACTGCTCGGCGAGATTGGCGGGAGCGCGGAGGAAGAGGCGGCCCGGTACGTTCAAGCGCACGTCAAGAAACCGGTCGTCGCGTACATCGCCGGCCGGACGGCGCCTCCCGGTAAGCGCATGGGACACGCCGGTGCGGTGATCTCCGGGACCGAGGGTACGGCGGATCACAAGATACAGGCCCTCGAGGCGGTAGGTGCACGCGTCGCGACGCTGCCGAGCGGGGTCGCGGCGCTGGTCAGAGCGCAACTGCAGTAACGTCTATCGGCGACGATCCATAGAACGCCGTCGAAGAGCCGGCTGCGGCAGGCCGCGCAACGATCGGATCGTGTGGATCGTGTCACGGTTGGTCCGTGCGATCGTCGGGCCATGCTATAATTAAATGACATGGTCGGCTTGTTGGTTCGTTGGGCGATTAATGCCGTGGCCCTGTATTTCACTGCGTACATCGTGCCGGGCCTGCGCGTCACAAGCTTCGCGGGCGCCGTGCTTGCCGCGCTCGTCCTCGGCATCGTCAATGCGGTCCTTCGGCCGGTCCTGCTGCTCCTCACCCTGCCCCTCACGATCCTGACCCTTGGCCTGTTCACGTTCGTGATCAACGCCGCGATGCTCTACTTGGTCGCGGCGGTGACCCACCGGCTCGTGATCCGGGACTTTCTGTCGGCGCTCGCCGGGGCCATCGTGCTCAGCGTGATCAGCTTCGTGTTGTCTCGCCTGGTCGCGGACTGATGAGCCTTCCGCAGCAGACCGTTCATCCGTCCACCGGCCCCGCCGCCCCGGGAGGCGTCGAATTCCTGGTCGTCACCGGGTTGAGCGGCGCAGGGAAATCCCTGGCGATGCGTGTGCTCGAGGATCTCGGGTTCTTCTGCGTGGACAACCTGCCACCGGCGCTCATCCCGAAATTCGCGGAGATCATCCAGGAGTCGCAGGGCCGGATTCACCGCGTGGCGCTGGTGATCGATGTACGCGGAGGCGAATTCTTCAATGCACTGGACGCGGCACTCGCCGCGCTCGGCGCGATGGGGATCCGGTTCCAGATCTTGTTCCTGGAAGCGTCGGACGAGGTCCTGGTGCGGCGCTTCGAGGAGACACGCCGCAAGCATCCCCTCGGCGGCAGCGTGTTGGACGGGATCCGAAGCGAGCGGCGGCGGCTGCAGCCCCTCAAGGAACGCGCACACAAGATCATCGACACGAGCGGGCTCAGCGCACAGGAGCTCCGCGAAGAGCTCGCCGACACCTTTGTCCGCACGCGTGGGGCGCGCTCGCTCGTGATCGGCGTGACGACGTTCGGCTACAAGTACGGCATTCCGATCGATGCGGACCTGGTGTTCGACGTGCGATTTCTGCCAAACCCGCACTACGTGGAATCTCTGCGCACCCTGCCCGGTCACAGCCAGGAGGTGCGCGAATGGGTGTTGCAGTGGGACCAGACGCAGGAGTTTGAGCGGCGGCTCCACGATTTGCTCGCCTACCTCCTGCCGCAGTACGCCGCGGAGGGTAAGACTCACCTTACGATCGCCATCGGCTGCACCGGTGGGAAACACCGGTCGGTCGTGGTCGGCGAGGACCTCACCAAGTTTCTCCGGGCGGAAGGCTACCCGGTCCGGATCAAGCACCGGGACGTGAGGAAGTAATGAGCCTGGACGGAAACCGGAACGGCGCGTCCATCGGCTGGCTGCGCAGGTGGCTTCGCTGGCTCGAGCCAGGGTTGGGCATCAAGCGGTGGATGGCGGTGCTGGCCGTCGGGGTCTTTCTGGTCAGCACCGGCGTGGCGCTCATCGTCAACGTCAAACTGCTCGGGGTGCTGGAGCTCGCGCTGATCCAGGCGGTCGACGTGGCGTATCGGATGACGGGTCACGTGTTCTCTCCGACCCTGGCCGGAGCTCTGCTCGTGCTGCTGGGCGTCGTGATCATGGTGCTCGGCCTGCGGGAGACGATCCGGTCGATCGTGGACGTCTTCCTGCCCCGGGGCGACCCGCGTCTTGTGGAGATGCTCGTGCAACAGCGGCAATTGCAGCGGGGGCCCAAGATCGTCGTGCTCGGCGGAGGCACCGGGCTGAGTACGCTCCTGCGCGGGCTCAAGCGGGAGAGCACCAACCTCACCGCCGTCGTGACCGTATTCGACGACGGCGGCTCGTCGGGGCGCCTCAGGCGAGAACAGGGAATCCTGCCGCCCGGGGACATCCGGAACTGTCTCGTGGCGCTGGCTGAGGCGGAGCCGTTGTTGACGCGGCTATTCGAGCACCGGTTCAAGGGTGGCGCCCTCGACGGGCACAGCTTCGGCAATCTGTTCATCGCGAGCATGTCCCAGGTTGCGGGCGACCTCGAGACGGCATTGAAGGAGTGCAGCAAGGTGCTTGCGATACGCGGGCGCGTCCTGCCGACCACGCTCCGCGACGTCACTCTGTGCGCGGAGTTCGAGGATGGGACGGTCATAAAAGGGGAGTCCGCTATCACCCGCGCAGGCGGTACGATCCGCCGCGTGTTCCTTGAGCCGGCGCACGCGCCGGCCCTCCAGGACGCGCTCGACGCGATCGCGGAAGCGGATCTTGTAGCGCTCGGACCGGGCAGCTTGTACACCAGCGTCCTGCCCAACCTTCTCGTGGACGGGGTCGTCGACGCGCTTCACCGGACGCGGTGCCCCAAGGTATACATCTGCAACGTCATGACCCAGCATGGGGAGACCCGCGGGTTCAAGGCGTCGGACCACGCGCGAGTGTTACTCGAGCAGGGGGGGCGGGGACTGTTCGAATACGTGTTTGTCAACAATCGGCGGCCGCGCAACCAGGCGTTGCTCGCGCGATACGCTCAGGAGGGCGCGGAGCCGGTCGAGCCGGACATCGACGCGATTCGCGCGCTCGGGTTGCGGCCCGTGGCCGAGGATCTCATCAGCGAACAGGAGTTGGTACGTCACGATTCTCGGAAGCTCTCCGCAGCGTTGCTCCAACTGGTAGCCACCGTCTCCCCCGAGGCACGGCACGTCGTTTCCCCAGTGTAGCCAGCGCAGGAGGCTTGACACTCCCGCGCGCAGAACACTACGATGTCATTCGCGGTTCGTCTCGACTTGAGGATCGGGCTTCTCAACACACCGCACGGTTCGCCGGCCACCTCCGAGTGGGGACACGCCGGGCCGCGCTGCCATCCCCCGGGATAATCGTCTCGGGGCGCCGCAGCGCCGGCCCGCGCCGTAGGCCCAGAGGCTGGCTTTGCGAACCCGGTGACACCGGTTCGCGTCGTTACCCGCGGCGTACTCGTCTCGGGGCGTCGCAGTGCTGGCCTGCGGCGGTTTAGTCCACGGCGGTCCTGGTTCACGCCGTAGGTCCAGTCCCGGTTCACGCCGTGGATACAGGCCCAGAGGTTGGCTCTGCGATTTCGGCGATACCCGGTCGCGTGTTTCCCCGGGCATGGTGCCTTCGGGGCGTCCGCGAGGCCGGGTTCGTGAATTCGGGGCGTCTGTGCGGACCGCCCTCCGTCGGGAACGGCAGAGCACGTGCCGTCCTGGCGGGCCCTGGTTCCCTCCGGCGACCCGGGGCCCGGTGTGTCGGCTGCGGCACGGCGGTGGGAGCGGATCTGAGCGCGGGGCTTGGGGGAAGAGATGCTGCTCGATTGGGCGTACGTAGCGATCTTCGCGATCGTCGGAGCGGGGATGGTGTCTCTCCCCTTCGCGATCATTGCACTGCTGAGCCCGAGGAGCTCGTACCCGCACAAGCGTGAGACGTATGAGTCCGGCATGCAGCCGATCGGCCAGGCATGGGCGCAGTTCAATGTCCGCTACTATTTGTTCTCGCTGGTTTTCGTCGTGTTCGAAGTCGAGGTCATCTACCTGTATCCCTGGGCGGTCGTCGCCCGCAGCCTGGGACCCTCCGCGTTCTACTCGATCGTGATTTTCCTCGTCATCCTGACCCTCGGCTTGGTGTACGCTTGGCGGAAGGGTGCACTGGAGTGGGCGTGATGCCCTGGTACGTCGAGGCCCTGCGCGCCGTCGTCGGAACCATCGTCATCTTCAGCGCCGTGGCCGTGGTCGCCGCGATGTTTGGCGTCCTGCTCGAACGCAAGGTCAGCGGCTGGATCCAGAGCCGCATCGGGCCGACACACGTGGGGCCCCGGGGCCTGCTGCAGACGCTTGCCGACACGATCAAGCTGCTCCAGAAGGAGCATGTCGTGCCCGGCAACGCCGATCCGGCGATCTTTGCGAGTGCGGTCGTGATTGTGCCGCTCGCGGCGCTGCTGGACTACGTCGTCGTGCCGTTTGGCACGACGCGCTGGGGCCCGCTTGTGTTCCGGGATCTCAACATCGGGGTGCTCTACTTCGCGGCGACGTCGTCCCTGATCGTCGTCGGCATCCTGATGGCGGGGTGGGGCTCGAACAACAAATACGCGCTGCTGGGCGGCCTGCGCTCGGCCGCGCAGATGGTCAGTTACGAGATCCCGATCGGGCTGGTCCTGATCACGGTGGCGTTGCTCGCCGGCTCGCTGTCCACGGTGACGATCGTGACGGTGCAGAGTCACCTGTGGTTCATCGCCTCGCAGCCGGTCTCGTTCCTGATCTTCCTCGCCGCGGCGACCGCCGAGGTGAATCGCGCCCCGTTCGACCTGGTTGAGGCCGAGAGCGAGCTCGTGGCGGGATACTTCTCGGAGTACACGGGCATGCGCTTCGCGCTCTTCCAGCTCGGGGAATACGGCGAGATGTTCGCCATGGCCGCGCTCGCCGTCACCCTGTTCCTCGGAGGATGGCACGGGCCCGTACTGCCGTCGGTGGTCTGGTTCCTCATCAAGCTGTACGCGCTGATCTTCGTGTTCATGTGGGTGCGGTGGACGTTCCCCCGCTTCCGCATCGACCAGCTGCTCAACTTCTCCTGGAAGTTCCTGATCCCGCTTGCGCTTCTCAACCTGGTGGTCACGGCGTTCTTCGTGATGGTCGTCCGGCGATGATCGGGGAGGCGGTGGCGTTCTACGTCCTCGCGGCGATTACACTCGCGTCGGGTGTCGTCGTCGCGACCAGCCCCAATCTGATGCACAGTGCGATCGCCCTGGTGCCCACGCTGCTCGGCGTCACCGGCATCTACATCCTGCTCAACGCGGAGTTCGTTGCCGGGATCCAGGTGCTGATCTATGCGGGCGGGATTACCGTGCTGATCCTGTTCGTGATCATGCTGACCGAAGGCGGCACCGGGCTGCGTGTTCGGCAGCGCAACGAGCAGGTGGCGATCGCGGCCGCGGTGAGCGCGGCCGTCGCCGCGCTGTTTATCGCGCTCGCGGGCCGGACGCCCTGGGCGCAGGGGGCGGGAACGCTTCCGTCGTACACGCCGGGCGCGATCGGGCAGAACTTTCTCGGCCCGAACCTGCTTCTGTTCGAGGGGACGTCGGTCGTGCTGCTCGTCACGCTCGTCGGCGCGATTCTCATCGCCCGGAAAGAGGCCGGAGAATGATCACGCTCACGCACTACCTCGTGCTGAGCGCGCTCCTGTTCGCCCTGGGCCTCTACGCCGCCCTGTCCCGCCGCAACGCGGTGGCGATGCTCATGGGGATCGAGCTGATGCTCAACGCCGCGAACATCAACCTCGTGGCATTCAACAAGTACGCGGCGCCCGGGGCCATCCAGGGCCAGATCTTCGCACTGATCGTCATCACGCTCGCCGCCTGCGAGGCGGCGGTGGGCCTGGCGCTGATCCTGGCCGCCTACCGCCGTTTCGAGACCACCTACGTCGACGATCTCAACCTGATGAAATGGTAGCGGGCCGGCGTCGATGACATCCGTCGTCTGGATCATCCCGCTCCTCCCACTCGCCGCGTTCGTCGCGGTCACGTTCTGGGGGGAACGCCTCCCGGGGCGAGGGGCCTACGTCTCGATCGCCGGGATCGTGCTGGCCGCGGTGGGCGGGCTCGCCGTGCTCGCCGAGGCGGCCGCCGGGGCGCGGGCCGACGTGACGTATACGTGGATCGCGGCCGGCAGTCGCCCGCTTGTCGTGGGTTTTGTCGTCGACCCTCTGAGCGCGGTCATGCTGGCGATGGTCGGGTGCGTGGCCTCGTTGATCACGATCTACTCCGTCGGCTACATGGCGGGGGATCCGCACTACCCCCGCTTCTTCTCGTACCTGTCGCTGTTCCAGTTCTCGATGCTGTTTCTGGTCTTGGCCGACAACCTGCTTTTCATCTACATCGCGTGGGAGCTCGTCGGTCTGTGCTCGTACCTGCTGATCGGCTTTTGGTTCGAACGGCCGTCGGCGGCCCGCGCCGCGCTCAAGGCGTTCATTGTGACCCGGATCGGCGATTTCTCGATGATGATCGGTATCTTGATGCTCTACCTCAGGACCGGATCGCTCAGGTTCGACGAGGTCTTCCACGCGATCGGCACGGGGAGCCTCGGGGGCCCGTTCCTGACGGTGGTCGCGCTGCTGGTGTTCGGGGGCGCGGTCGGCAAGTCCGCGCAGGTGCCGCTGCACGTCTGGCTGCCTGACGCGATGGAGGGCCCGACCCCGGTCAGCGCGCTGATCCACGCGGCGACGATGGTGGCCGCGGGGGTGTACCTTGTCGCCCGCGCGTACCCGCTGTTCCTGCTGTCGCCGGGTCACGAGGCGCTGACGGTCGTGGCGTACGTCGGCGGGATCACGGCGCTGGCGGCCGCGACAATGGGAGTCGTAGAGGACGACCTCAAGCGCGTTCTCGCATACTCCACCATGAGTCAGCTCGGCTACATGATGCTCGGACTCGGGGTGCTCGGGTACAGCGCGGGCATGTTTCATCTCATCACGCACGCCGTATTCAAGGCGCTGCTGTTCCTCGCGGCGGGAAGCATCATCCACGCCGTCGCGACCAACGACATGAAGCGAATGGGCGGCCTCGCCCGGTCGATGCCGGTCACGTTCTGGACGTTTCTCGTGGCGGCGCTCGCGCTCACCGCGATCCCGCCGTTTGCAGGGTTCTTCAGCAAGGACGCCATCCTGCTCGCGGCCTACGCGCACGACCGCGTGCTGTGGCTGGTCGGGCTGGTGGGCTCGTTCCTGACGTCGCTGTACATGGGACGCCTGTGCTGGTACGCGTTCGCGGGGGAGTTTCGCGGCGGCGCGGCCGGGGGCGCTGCGCACGGGGATCCCCGGGAGAGCCCCGCGGTGATGACGGTGCCGCTCGTGATCCTGGCCGTGCTCGCGATCGTGCTCGGCTGGGTGGGCGCGGAGGCGTTCGGCGATCCGTTCGGCCATTTCATCCGTTTCGAAGGGGTGGAAGCGCCGGCCGGCAACAGCGGCGTCCTGCTTCTGTCGGTCGCCGTGGCGGTGGCCGGATGGATCGCTGCCGGCGCCCTTTACCGGTGGCGGCTCGTCTCGCCGGAGACCCTCACGGGGAATTTCCGGGGACTGTACACGTTGCTCGTGCGCAAGTACTACGTGGATGACGTGTACGAGTTGGTTTTCGTTCGCGCCGGGGCCGGTGTCGTCTGGGCCGCCGGAGCCTTCGACCGGTACGTCGTCGACGGCCTGGTGAATCTGATCGGATGGCTCACCGGCCGGGTGGGGTCGGCCCTGCGGTACGTTCAGACCGGCCGGGAGGAGACCTACTTGTTGCTCGCCGCGCTCGGCGTCGTTGTCATCGTGCTGGTGAGGTTGGTCTGGTGACCGGGTTGTTGAGCCTCGTGCTCTGGCTGCCGCTCGCCGGCGCCGTAACGCTCCTCGCGATTCCCCAGGATCGGCATGCGACGCTGCGGATCGTCACGCTCGTCGTGGCGCTCCTCGATCTCGCCGCCGCGCTTTGCGCCGGGGCCGCCATGGATCTCACCCACACCGGTACGCTGCAATTGGTGGAGCGGGCGTCCTGGATTCCGTCGATCGGCGTCAGCTACCATCTCGGGACCGACGGGTTGAGCCTCTCCCTCGTGGTGCTCACTGCACTGCTGTTGGTGCTGTGCGTCGTGTATTCCTGGCGCATCGAGACGCGTGTCAAGGAGTACATGATCCTGCTGCTGCTCCTCGAGACCGGTCTGGTCGGCGTGTTTGTCGCGCTCGACCTGTTCCTGTTCTACGTGTTCTGGGAGGTCAGCCTGGTGCCGATGTACTTACTCATCGGCATTTGGGGCGGGCCGCGGCGCGGGTATGCGGCGATCAAGTTCTTCATCTATACGGTCGCCGGTTCGCTCGCAATGCTGCTTGCCATCCTGCTCGTATACGTGCACTCGAATCCCCGCACGTTCGACCTCGTTGACCTGATCGGCCGCCGGCCGCTGGCGCAGAGCCTCCCGCTCGCGGTACTGGCGTTCTGGGGGTTCTTCCTCGGCTTTGGGGTGAAGGTCCCCCTGTTCCCGTTCCACACGTGGCTCCCGGATGCGTACGCCGAGGCGCCCACCGCAGGGAGCGTCCTGCTGGCTGGCGTGATGTCGAAGCTTGGCGCGTACGGGTTCATCCGGATCGTCCTTCCCCTGCTGCCCGACGCGTTCCGGCAGATGGCGAGCCTGGTCGCGGTGCTGGCTGTGATTGGAGCGGTGTACAGCGCCCTGGTCGCCCTCGCGCAGACCGACTTCAAGCGAATGATCGCGTACAGCAGCGTCGGACATCTGGGGTACGTGATGCTGGGAGTGGCCGCGGCGGCGGCGGGGGCGGGGGGAGCCCTTGCGGACGCTACCGCGAAGGCGCTCACCGGGGCAACGTTGCAGATGCTTGCGCACGGCATCATCACCGGCGCCCTCTTCGTGCTCGCCGGTGTGCTCGCCGACGGCGAGGCGCGGACGCGCGACCTGTCGGAGTTTGGCGGACTCTGGGCCCGCGTTCCGGTGTTCTCGGGGATCGCGGTGCTCGCGATTCTGGCGTCGCTCGGCCTGCCGGGGCTGATGGGGTTCGTCGCCGAGTTTCTGATCTTCCTCGGCGCTTACCAGATCTATCCAGCCATGACCGTCCTCGCGCTCGTCGGCGTCGTGCTGACCGTCGTGTACTTCCTGTGGGCGGTCTACCGGCTGTTCTTCGGCCCGCTCAACATGCGGTGGGCCGCACTCCCCGATCTCGACCGCCGGGAGCAGTGGGTGCTGGCGCCGCTGTGCGCGTTGATGGTGCTGTTCGGCACGTATCCCGGGCCGCTCGTGGCCATGATCAACCTCGCCACGGCGAACATCTTGAGCCTGGCCCGATGACGGGCGGAGGATGCTCGTGGACCTTGGGCTGATCGCCCCGGAGCTGGTGCTCGCGCTGCTCGGGCTGGTCGTGCTCGTGGTCGAGCTCTTCACCGGCCCCGGTGCGAAACGGCTCGTCGGGTGGGTCGGCATCGTCGGGCTCGCAGGCGCGCTCGTGCCGTCGTCCGCGCTGCTCGGCCAGGCGCCCCGCCTCGTGTTTGGCGGGACGTACGCGGTCGATCCGTTCGCGGCGTTCTTCAAGATCGTCGCCGTGACGAGCGGGGTGCTCGTGCTCCTCGCCGCGATGGCGTTCTTCCGGGACCGGCGGGCCGAGCACGAAGGTGAAGTGTACGTCCTGATCGTCTTCATGGTGCTGGGGCTCGTGGCGATGGCGGCGGCGGCGGACCTGATCCTACTGTTCCTTGCGATCGAGTTCGTGTCGCTGGTTTCCTACGTGCTCGCGGGCTCGCTCAAGCGCGACCGGAAAAGCAGTGAAGCTGGCGTGAAATACTTCCTCTTCGGCGCGGTGGCGTCCGCGATCATGCTGTACGGGTTCTCGTACCTGTACGGGGCCGGCGGCACCACGAACGTGTACCAGCTCGGGCCCCGCATCGCCGGGCAGCCCACGTCGCTAGCGGTCGTCGCGGCGGTGCTGGTCCTCGCAGGGCTCGGCTTCAAAACGTCGCTCGTGCCCTTCCATCAGTGGACCCCGGACGTGTACGAAGGCGCGCCCTCCCCGGTGACCGCCTTTCTCTCCGTGGGTAGCAAGGCTGCGGCGTTCGCCGCCCTCCTGCGCGTTTTCTACGTTGCACTCCCCCCGGGCGCGTGGGTGCCGGTGCTCGGCGTGCTCGCCGCCGTGACGATGAGCGTCGGCAACCTGCTCGCACTCTCCCAGCAGAACGTCAAGCGCATGCTCGCGTATAGCGCGATTGCCCATGCCGGGTACATGATGATCGGGGTCGTCGCGCTGGCAGCTTCCCCAACAGCGGTGGGGTCCGGTATCGCGGCGGTTCTGTACTATCTCCTCGCGTACGTGTTCACGAACATCGGGGCGTTCGGCGTCGTGATCGCCGCCGAGCGCGCGCTCGGGTCGGACGCGATCCCCGACTATGCTGGCTTCGGCCGGCGCGCGCCTGTGCTCGCGCTCGCGATGACGGTGTTCATGCTGTCGCTCACCGGCATCCCGCCGACCTCGTTGTTCTTGGGGAAGCTGAACCTGTTCGGCGCTGCCCTGCAGAGCGGGCTCGGCTGGCTCGCCGTCGTGGGCATTCTCAACAGCGCGGCGTCAGCCTACTACTATCTCGGCGTCGTCCGCGTGATGTACACCCAGGCCCCGGCGGACCCGTCGCCGCTCCCCGAGGGCGCCTTTATTCGTACGTTGCTCGCGGTGACCGCCGCGGCAACGCTCGTGCTCGGCATATACCCGGAGCCATTCGTGCGCCTGGTGCAACACGCGTCGCTACTGCTCCGAGTGTGACGGTCCCAAGGTTCCTGCCGGGCGAAGGGTGCCGCAGGGGCCTCCATGGACGTCATTTGGCTCTGCTTGACAGGGCTTTGCGGAGTTTGTTACGATAAGCGATGGCGAATGATCCCAATGTCCGCGGGTTATGTGTGAGCGAGGCGATCCTCGGTCCACGAACGCGGTCTTTTTTATCTAGCAAGATCGTCTGAGGCCCCGCTGAGGTCTACAAGATTCGTGTGCACGTGTGAGCCGGTGAGGGCAACGCGTGTCGTGCGTCGAGTGTGCGATTGGTTCGCGCGGGAGGGGGTTAGACTCGATGGCCGCTGAGCACAAGCTCAATCAGGCCAGCGTCGCCCAGAAGCCGGAGGAGCGCTTCAGGGAGCTCGTCGCCATTCGGGAGAAGGAAACGCAAGTGCGTGCGAAGATTGAGGCCGCCCGCGAGCAGGCGCAGCAGCGCCTCGCGTCCGTCGACGACGAGATCAGCGCCCGGCGTGCCGAGGCAATGGCGCAAGTACAGGCGGAGATGAAACGCGTGCGCGCGGAAGCCCTCGCAACGGCAGAGGCGGAAGCACGACGCCTGCTGGAGCAAGCCGAGCAGGAGGCCGTGGCGATCGATGCCCAGGTGCGCGAGCGTCAGCGCGCGCTCATCAGGCAGCTCAAGGAGGAACTCCTCGCCCTCAAATGATCCGCGCGATGAAACGAGTGTATCTCCTGTACACGCAGGAGAACCAGGATACGCTGCTTAGCCGTCTCCAGAAGCTTGGCTTGCTCCATCTCGAGGGAAGCCGGTTCGACGAGACATCCCCCGACTCGGCGCGCCCCCGGCGCAACCCCGACGAGGACCGCAAGCGGGTGGAGAACCTGTTGATCAAGGCACACGGCACCCTCGACCTCCTGATCGAGGTGAACGGGGCCCCGCTCGGTCACGTCGCGCGTGAGACGTACCCACCGCGCCTCGAAGATCTCTACCACCAACTCCGTGAAGTGCTGGATCCCCTGGAGGGCCGCTTGAAGGCCCTCGTCAGCGAGAGACGGGAGCTCCGTGATCATCTCGCCGCCGGCGAGCGTTTGGCCGAAGCGGTGCGCGTGACGGAGGAGCTGCTGAAGTCGCTCCCGAGGGAGGGGTATACGTTCCTGCCGACCATCCTTGCTCCCGAGCAGCGGGCGGCGCTTCCGGAGATCCGGCAGACGCTCGAGCAGGGAGGGGCGGACCGGTTCGTTGTGGCCTACGAGCCGCTCGGTACCGACCGCATCGAACTGATCGTCGCGGCACAACCCGAGTATGCGTCTGCAGCAAGCGAATACCTGGAGGCACGCGGGATCCGTCCTCTGGCCCTGCCGTCTCATGTCGCCCCAGGGCTCATCGATGGCATCGCGCAGCTGAAGGCCGAGGCGGTGACCATCCCCCGCCGTCTGGCCCAAATCGACGAGGAGCTCCGCGCCCTCACCCACGAGCATGTCGGCGCTATCGTCACTCTCACGAATGCCCTGGAGAACCGCCTGGCCCAGCTAGAGGCCGCGACCACCTTTGGCTACACCGACTACACCCTGCTGATTTCCGGTTGGATCCCTGAAGACGGATTCGCGCGCTTTCAGGCGACGTTGCGGGAGGAATTCCCCGGGATCATCATCCGCGAGGAGACCGGAGCGTACCCGTCAGAGGAAATCCCCGTCGCTTTCAAGGAGAGCCGTTGGGCCAGGCCTTATCAGCTTTTCTTGCAGGCGTTTGGAACGCCCAAGGCGGACACCGTGGATCCGATTCCGACGATCAGCATCTTCTTCCCCATTTTCTTCGGCCTCATCCTGGGCGACGTCGGATACGGCCTGGTCTTGCTCGCCCTGTCCTGGTGGGGTTTGCGGGGATTCCCCGGTCTCAAAGCGGAAGGCCTGCGGCGGATGTCCCGATCCGAGGCCGGCCGCCTGGCGCTCACCATCATGCTGCAGGGCGCCGTGTTTGCCATCGTTTTGGGTGCCCTCTTCGGAGAGTTCTTCGGCCTAACGTTCGAGCAATTGGGGATTCCACGGCGGGGCCCGTGGCCGGTCAGCCGCGTGGAAAGCGCGATCGCGCTCCTGTTCGTGACCGTGGCGTTGGGCGCCGTTCAGCTGATCCTTGGCTTTACCTTCGGGATCATCACCGCGGCACGCCAGGGTAGCCGCAAGCATCTGCTGGTGAAGATCGGGTTGTTCATGTCGTTCGTCGCGTTCACGCTGATTTTCGGGCGCCTGATGGGTATCGTGCCCGGCAGTCTCCTCGTGCCAGGTATCGTGCTTCTGGCCGTAGCCATCCCGCTCTTGATCTATGGCGGCGGCGCGCTGGTCATCCTGGAATCGCTGAGCCCCTTCGTGCACATGATCTCCTACGCGCGCCTGATGGGGTTCGGAGTGGCGAGTGTCGTGCTGGCGGAACTGATCGACCAGCTCGGCGGATCATTGGAGAAGGTTGGCCCGTTTGTGGTCGGGTTCATCCTGGCTACTGTGGCGCTCCTGCTCCTTCAGACGCTCAACTTCGTCCTGGGGGTGTTCGAGGGGACGATTCAGTCCCTGCGTCTGCACTGGGTGGAGTTCTTCGAGAAGTTCGTGCTGGAGCAACTGGGGGGAAAGCCCTACCAGCCCTTCAAAGAGAAGAAGATCGTTGCCACAGAACCGTGAGGCCGAAGGGGGAGTTGCGCGTATGAGTCGGAAGACGGCAATGCAGATTGCCGGCGCGATACTTCTGTTCAATGTGCTCCTGGTCGGATTGGCGATCCGGGCGTGGGCCCAGGGAACGACGTCCGCCGGGGTGGGCGGTCTCACCGACGCGGGTCTCAAGACCGTCGGGGCGGGGCTGGCGTTCCTCGGTGGAGCGATCGGGACCGGGGTCGCCCAGTCGCGCATTATCGCCGCGGTGCTGGGTGCGGTCGCCGAGGATCGGTCGCAGTTGGGCTTTGGCATCTTCTTGATCGCGTTCCCGGAAACGCTGGTCATCCTGGGGTTTGTCATGGCATTCATCCTCCGGTAAGATGGAGCTGTTAAGCGAGATCGATCGGGAAGGTACCGAGGAGGCGCAGCGCATCGTCGCCGAAGCCGAGGCCGAAGCGCGCGCGGCGCTTGCGCGCGGGGAACGGGAGATCGCGGCCGAGGTCGAAGCGTATCGTCAGGGCGAGAGCCATCGCATCGAACAGGAGCAGCGGTTGATCGTCAGCCGGGCGCGGGCGCAAGCCCGGGCCATATTTCTGAAGGCGAAAAGCCGTGCCGCCGAAGCGCTCTTCGATGCGCTGGCCGAGGACACCGCCGGGCTGCGCGGCGACCCTGCCGCGTACCGGGCGTTTCTCGAGCGGTGCCTCCGGGAGGCCGAGAAGGAGATTCCCGGTCCCCTCGTGCTGCACGTCGATCCGGCCGACCAGGCGGTCGTCACCGAGCTGCTGCGGGGCACCATCCATCGCGTCGGCGAGCCCATCAAGTCGCGCGGCGGGTTCATCGCCACAGACGCCGCGGGGCAGCTCGTGCTCGATAACCGGCTGGAGACGCGCCTCTCCAATCTGCGGCAGCGCGCGCGGCCTGAACTGGGGCAAGCGCTGTTCGCCCCCACGGCGCCCGCATAGCCGTGTCGTACGAGTACCTCAACACACGCCTCCACTTCATGGTCGCGAAGCTGCTCGCGCCGCGGCAGTACGCGCAGTTCCTTGAGCTGCGCGATCTGGGCGACCTGATCACCGCACTTGCGGAGACGGACTATGGGCCGGAGCTGGAGCGCCACTCTGTGGAGTACGCGGGCTACCCGCTCGTCGAGATGGCCCTGATGCAGAACGTCCAGCGGGCATTCAGCAAGCTGTCGTCGATCGCGTTCGCCGACGCGCACACGCTGGTCCGCATCCTGCTCGAGCGCTTCGAAGTGTTCAATCTGAAGACGATCCTGCGGGGGTTTCACGCGGGAACCGATCCGGAGGAGACGGCACGCGGCCTGTTCCCGACGATCCTGTATCCCACGTCGTTCTACGAGGAGCTGCTCAAGCGCGACGGGATCAGCGGCGTCATCGACTACCTTTTGACCGTTGGGAACCGCTACTACCGGCCGCTTTCGGAGAGTTACCCCAGCTACGAGGCCGGTCACAAGCTGGCTGTGCTGGAGAGCGCGCTGGACTCCTATTACTTCGGCGGCTCGCGCAAGACCCTGCAGACGGTCGGCGACGAGAACGCGGTGGACGTCCGTCGGATGCTCGGCACCGAGGTCGATCTGCTCAACCTCGTCTATGCCCTGCGGGTGATCGAAGAGGGCGTCGAATCCGAGGAGCGGTATCGGTACATTCTCGACGGGGGTGAGCGGCTTCCCAGGACGGTCGTCGAAGAGCTGATCAACAGCCCCGACAAAGCGTCGTACTTCCGGAAGTTCGAGAGCACCGACTACGCCAAGCACGTGGGCGAGGTCGAGGAGACCCTCAGCGCCGGGGCGTTCCAGGATCGCCTGGAGGCCTATCTCTATCAGGAGATGTGTCGCTACGACCCGGGGCGCACGTTCGACATTCACATGGCTTCCGCGTACGTCTGGCGGAAGTACACGGAGATGATTGACCTTCGGGTGATTGCCAGTGGCCTGTGGCGTGGGGCATCCCGCGAAGACATCGAGGAGAAGATGATCTGGGTCAAGGGCCTCACACCCGAGCGAGCGGTGGCCGCGTGAAGCCGGTGATCGTGGCCACAAGCGATCTGGCGGACGGGTTTCGCCTCGCCGGAATTCCTGTCTACGAGGTCGACGACAGCCCGGGCGCCCCCGCGGGGCAGATCCAGGCGATCATCGATGCGGTGCGGGCGCAGGACGACGTGGGCATCGTGCTGGTGGATGAGCGCTTCATGGAGGAGTTCGAGAAGGCGTTCGAGGGCCGGGAACTGCCGATGGTCGCGTCCTTTCCGGCCGAGGAAGTCCACCGCGACGAGGCCTACATCGACGAGTTGACGCGTCGCTATCTGGGTCAGAAGATCTACGTGGAGGGAACGTGATGATTCAGGGCCAGATCTCGCGTATCTCCGGTCCGGTTGTCCAGGCCAGGGGTATGGAGGGCATCAAGATCCGCGATCTCGTCGAGGTGGGTGAGTTGGGGCTCATCGGCGAGGTCATCGAGATCAAGGGCGATGCGGTCTCGATCCAGGTCTACGAAGACACCGACGGCCTCAAGGTGGGCGAGCCGGTGAAGAGCGAGGGGAAACCGTTTCTGGTGCAGTTGGGGCCCGGGTTGCTCGGGTCGATCTACGACGGCATCCAGCGCCCTCTCGAGATCATCCGCGAGCGGACCGGCTCGTTCATCCAGCGAGGCGCCACCGGAGAGCCGCTCCCGACGGCGAAGCAGTGGCATTTCGTTCCGGCCGTGCGGACCGGGGACACCGTGAGCGTAGGCGACCTCGTCGGTACCGTGCAGGAAGGCCCCACGATACAGCACAAGATCATGGTGCCGGAAGGGATCTCGGGACGCATCGCTTCGATCGACGAGGGCGATTATACGATCACGCAGCCGGTCGCGTATCTGGAGGGTGGCGAGTCCCTGTCCATGGTGCAGACGTGGCCGATCCGCGTGCCCCGCCGCTCCGCGGAGAAGATTGCGACGAGCGTTCCGTTGATCACGGGCCAGCGGATTTTCGACACGTTCTTCCCCGTGCCGAAGGGCGGCAGCGCGATCATTCCCGGTCCGTTCGGGAGCGGCAAGACCGTGAGCCAACAGGCGCTCGCGAAGTGGTCGGATGCGGACGTGGTGATCTACGTCGGCTGCGGGGAGCGCGGCAACGAGATGACGGAGGTCTTGACCGAGTTCCCGCATCTCGAAGATCCGAACACCGGGGCCCCCTTGATGAATCGCACGATCCTCATCGCCAACACATCGAACATGCCCGTCGCGGCGCGGGAGACCTCGATCTACACCGGCATCAGCCTCGCGGAGTACTACCGCGACATGGGATACGACGTCGCGCTGTTCGCCGATTCGACGTCCCGGTGGGCCGAGGCGCTGCGAGAGATCTCGGGGCGTCTGGAAGAGATGCCCGGCGAGGAGGGGTACCCGACGTACCTCGCGAGCCGGATCGCCGAGTTCTACGAGCGGAGCGGACGCGTCATCTGTCTCGGCAGGGACCGACGCGAGGGCTCCGTGACGGTCATCGGGGCCGTCTCCCCTCCGGGCGGCGACTTCTCGGAGCCGGTCACGCAGAACTCGCTGCGGATTGCCGGTGCGTTCTGGGGGTTGGACGCCCGGCTCGCCTACAGCCGCCACTTTCCCGCGATCAACTGGTTGACGAGCTACACGCTCTACCTGGACGCGCTCAAGGAATGGTACACGACGGAGATCGCGCCGGATTTCCTGGATCTGCGGACCGAGCTCGTGGATATCCTCCAACGAGAGGATGAGCTGAAGAAGATCGTGCAACTCGTCGGGCGGGAGTCCTTGAGCGAGCCGGACAAGCTGCTTCTGGATATCGCGCGAACGATCCGCGAGGACTTCCTCAGGCAGAGCGCGTTTCACGAGGTGGATGCGTACTGTCCCTCCAAGAAGCAGTACTACATGATGCGCGCCATCCTGGCATTCTACCGGCACTGTCAGGCGCGCCTGGGCACAATGCCGTATGACGAGATGTCCCGGCTACCGGGCTGGGAGGCGCTCTCCAAGATGCGCTATTTCCCCAACGACAACGTTGAGGCGCCGTTTGAGGCGCTGTTGCAGCAACTGACCACCGATGCACCCCAATCCGCCCCGGCTGTGACAGGGAGCTGATACGGTTATGACGATGGAACTCTACGGCAAGGCTCATCGGAGGATCCAGGACATCAAGGGGCCCCTGATCTTCCTGGAGCCGGTCAAGGACGTCCGGTACGGCGAGCGAGTCACTATCGTCGACAGCCTCGACAAGCGCAAGGGTGGCCAGGTGCTGGACGTCGGCGAGCGGGCGATCGTCATCCAGGTCTTCGAGGGGAGCGACGGGCTGGACAAGAAGGGCACGGCCATCTTCTTCACGGGCGACATCGTCAAGCTCGGCCTGTCCGAGGACATGCTGGGCCGGGTGTTCGATGGCTCCGGAAACCCGGGGGATGGTCTGGGCGATGTCTATCCCGAGGTGGAACTGCCGATTACCGGCAGCCCGCTGAACCCCGTTTCTCGTCAGCAACCCTTCGAGTGGATCCAAACCGGGATTTCAGCCATCGACACCATGAACACGCTGGTCAAAGGGCAGAAGCTGCCCATCTTCACGGGCGCGGGCCTACCGGTGAATCGAGTCGCCGTGCAGATTGCCCGGCAGGTGATCCGGCAATCGGGCGAGGAGTTGATCGTCATCTTCGCCGGCATGGGCATTACCTCCCGCGAATACAGCTACTTCTACAAGGAGTTCCAGGAGAGCGGCGCGCTGGCCAATTCCGTCCTGTTCTTGAATCTGGCGGATGATCCGACGATCGAGCGGATTCTGACGCCCAAGCTTGCCCTGACGACCGCGGAGTACTTTGCGTTCAAGAAGGGGCGGGACGTCCTGGTCATTCTCACCGACATGCTCAACTACGCCAATGCGCTGCGGGAGATCAGCTCGGCCCGCGAGGAAATTCCCGGACGGCGCGGGTATCCAGGCTACCTCTACACGGACCTCGCCACGAACTATGAGCGCGCCGGGATCGTCAAGGGCCAGAAGGGCAGTATTACCCAGCTCCCAATCGTCACAATGCCCAACGACGACATCACCCACCCGGTCATCGATCTCACGGGATACATCACCGAGGGCCAAATCATCCTGGCCCGGGAGCTCGACCGCAAGGGCTACTACCCGCCGATCAACCCGCTCCCGAGTCTTTCCCGGTTGATGAATTTGGGCATCGGCCCCAACAAGACGCGCGAGGACCACAAGCAGCTGTCGGACCAGCTCTACGCCCTTTACGCGCAGGGCAAGGAACTGGAGAAGCTGACGGCGATCATCGGCAGCGAGGGCCTGGGAGCCACGGAGAAACAAATCATCAACTTCACCGAGCGGTTCGAGGGCGAGTACATCAACCAGGGTGATCAACCGCGCAGCCTCGAGGAGAGCCTCGCGTTGGGTTGGGATCTGCTCTCGGGTGTGGCGCGCAGCGAGCTGCGGCGGGTCGAGGACAGATACGTCGAGAAGTACATGGCGAAGAAGGCTCCGGGCGTTCCGGCCTCGTAGGGAGCACAGGGATGGCAGCCGGCGAGACGGTCAAGACAACCAGAGACGAGCTGCTGCGAACCCGGCAGGAGCTGAAGATCGCGGAAGAGGGGAAGGACATTCTGGAGAAAAAAAAGGAAGCTCTTTTGGGTCGGTTCCTGAGCATGGTCAAGATGTACAAGGGGAAGCGCGAGGAGACGCTGCGCGACACGAAGTATCTCAAGGATACACTTGCGCTCACGCGCGCCCGCGAAGGCACGGTCGCCGTCCGGTCGCTCGCGCTGGCGACGAGCCAAGACCTGGTCCTCGACATCTCGAAAGACAACGTGATGGGAACGAAGATCTTCCACATGACGCACACGGCGCTGTTGCGGGACATGCTCTCGCGCGGCTATAATCCTGCTAGCATCAGCAGCCGCATCGAAGCCCTGGCGGCGACCTCCGAACGGCTGCTCGACAAGCTGCTAGCCATCGCGCACGTGGAGCACAACATCAAGACCGTTGGCAAAGAGATGCGCACGCTCAACAGAAAGATCAATGCGCTTGAGGAGTCGATCATCCCGGAGCTTCGGTCAAAACTGGGGTACATCCAGGATTCCCTCGATCAGAACGAGCGCGAGGAAATCTTCCGGCTCAAGATGATCAAGCGCGTCCAGGGGGCCAAGGCTGAGGTGGCCGAGCAGTTCGCTGCAGCGGCCGATTGAGAAAGGTCTAGGCGACCCGGCGGTGACCAGTGGTCCCGATCGGCGTTGGGCGCGGCGGCACCTTGGTGCGCCGTGTGCCCGGTGACGTCGGGGCTGTGGCCGCGGGAAAGGGCCGGCGGGAGTCGCGGGCTCTGAGAGAGTAAACGGGGTTTCCGGAGCGGCAACGGCCGCGGCCGACCTCGAGAATCGCGTCGGCGGACGGACCAACGGAAGACTGCAGGCTGACGGCGGGTCCCCCGCGCGACAGGTTTACCGGTGATACGGCGCCGACGGTCGAGGACGGCGCGGTGAGATGCAATGACGGAGTGGCGAAGGACGGTTAGCGCGATCTTGGATGCGCCCGGCGTCGTGGTGGTGCTCGGCCCGGTCGACGTCGGCAAGACGACAGTCGCAACCACGCTGGCCAACGCCGCTGTGCGTGCCGGGCGCAGGCCGGCGATCGTTGATGCCGACACCGGGCAGTCGGAGCTCGGCCCGCCCACCACGGTTGGCCTCGGCATGGTCGATCGCGCCGTCCGGCGCATGATGGAGGTTCCGCTTCGCGCCGCCTACTTCGCCGGGGACACTTCCCCCCGCGACGTCCACCCGTTCGTAGTCGAGGGTATGGTGCGGTTGGTCTACAGGGCGCAGGCGCTCGGGGCCTCGATCGTCGTCGTCGACACATCCGGGTGGATCGAGGGACCGGCTGCGACGGCCGCGAAGGTTCAGGAAGTATGCGAGGCCGCGGCCCGACACGTCGTGGTCGTGCAACATGGCGATGAGGTGGAGCCGATTCTCGCGCGGCTCCCGGCGGACGTGATCGTCCACCGCCTTCGTCCGGACGCCCGGGCGCGGAGGCGGTCGAGTGCCGAGCGCCGCGGGTTTCGCGAGCAGCAGTTCGCGCGGTACTTCCGGAACGTCCGAACCGTCACCCTGGAACTCGGGAGAGTGCGGCAAGAGCGGACGATCACGTGCGCCGGACGTCGGATCCCGGCCGCGCGTGTCACGACCGAACTTCCGCTTCGGGAGGTTCGCCACCGGCTTGTGGGCCTTGTCGACGACGGTGGCGGCCTGGTGGCGTTGGGCACGGTGGTCGGCTTGAGAAACGACGGTGACGCGCTGGACGTCCTGGCACCGCGGCGTGCCTTGGGAGGCGTACACACGCTCCAATGGGGGATGCTTCGGGTGTCGCCGGCTGGCCGCGAGCAACGTCAGGCTCGCGGGGCTGCGTGAACCGGGACGGCGATGATGGTGCGTTCCTGGCAGATCGGGTTGACTGCGGTCGCGGTCGTCGGAGGCTTCGTGCTGGCGGTGCAGGTCCGCACGGAGCATTTGATCGAAACCAATCTGCAGGTGACCTCGGGCCGGCTCGGGGAGGTCGCGTACCACTACCGGCAGGCAGAGCAGCGCCAGGCGGCGCTTCGGGATCGCCTCGCGGAGTTGCGGGGGCAGATTGCGGACGAGGAGCAGCAGGCGGCGGCGGGCCGTGAGGCGACGGCCGCGCTCGCCGCGAGCCTGAGCGAAATGCGGACTGTTGCGGGATTGACCCCGGTGCATGGGCCCGGCGTGCTCGTCGTGATCTCCGACAGCACGCGGCCGCTCAAGCCGGGGGAGGATCCGAACTTGGTCCTGGTACACTACTCGGACGTTCACGCGGTCGTCGCGGTCTTGTTCGCCGGAGGGGCCGAGGCCGTCGCCGTCAACGGCGAGCGCATCGTTGGAACCACCGGCATCTCCTGCGTTGGCACGACGATCCTGGCGAACGCGCGCCGGTTGGCGCCGCCGTACCAGATCGAGGCGATCGGTAATCCGCACACGCTGCAGGCCGCAGCCACGGCGCGTGGCGGCATCCTCGATGAGTTGCGCGCCTTCGATTTCCCGGTCACGGTGGCGGCGCAGAGCGATGTCCAGCTTCCGGCGTACTCCGGCACGTTCGTGCACCGGTTCGCGATGCCGCTGGACACGGGGAGGTAGGAGGGATGCTGGTACCAATCCTGGGACTGCTCGCGGGGCTCGCGCTGGGACTGCTCGTCAGCTTCCAGGTGCCGCTGACCTACGTCAAGTACAGTGCGATCGCTATCCTGGCGGCCGTAGATACTCTGTTGGGTGGCGTTCGGGCCCAGTTCGAAGGGCGGTTCGATCTGCGGGTGTTTCTCTCCGGATTCGCGGTGAACACGGTATTTGCGGCGGGGCTCACCGCGCTCGGTGACCTGCTGGGGTTGGACATCTACCTCGGCGCCGTCGTCGCGTTCAGCATCCGCATCTTCAACAACATCGGGTTCATCAGGCGCGATCTGATCAGCCTGGTGTGGAAGACCGCGCCACTTGAGGCGGGGGAGACCTGAGGTACGTTGACGCCATCCTCGGGAATTCCCGGTGGCTCCGGGAATGTCCGGGGATGGCGAAGGCGGGGAATACATTTTCGATGGCGCCGGGACCCAATAGAGGGTCGGCGCCGGAAGGAGGAGGCGCCATATGGCGCGCGTTGGGATCAACGGGTTTGGCCGGATCGGGAGACTGGTATTGCGGGCGATTCTTGACCGGACTCCGACATTGGAGGTCGTCGCCGTCAACGATCTGACGGATGTTCGCACGAACGCGCATCTCTTCAAGTACGACAGCACGTACGGGCGATTTGCCGGGAAGGTGGAGGCGCAGGAGGGAGCCATCATCATAGATGGTCGGAAGATCGCCGTCCTTTCAGAACGGGATCCTGCGAAGCTCCCCTGGCGCGCTCACGGTGTCGAGGTCGTCGTCGAGTCGACCGGGCGGTTCACAGACGCGCCCAAGGCCGCGGGCCACCTTGAGGGTGGCGCGCGGCGCGTCGTGATCACCGCGCCGTCGAAGGGCGAGGACATTACGGTCAACATGGGCGTCAACCACACGGCGTATGATCCGGCGAAGCACCGCATCGTCAGCAACGGGTCCTGCACGACCAACTGCCTGTCCGTGACCGCAAAGGTGCTGTCCCAGTCCTTCGGGATCCGCAGCGGCTTCATGAACACGATTCATTCCTATACGAACGATCAGGTGATCCTCGACACCGTCCACCGGGACTTGCGGCGGGCGCGGGCGGCCGCCTTGAGCATCATCCCCACGACGACCGGGGCGGCGAAAGCGATCTCGCTCGTCTTGCCGGAGCTGCGGGGGAAGATGAACGGCCTCGCGTTGCGGGTGCCGACACCGACGGTGTCGCTTGTCGATCTCACGGTGACGCTGGAGAAGGCGGCGACCGTGGACGAGATCAACGGAGCGTTCAAGCAGGCTGCGGAGGGCGAGTTGCGCGGGTATCTCGGGTATACTGAGGAGCCGCTTGTGTCGATGGACTTCAGGGGGGACCCCCACAGCGGGATCGTGGACGGGCCTTCGACGATGGTCGTGGGCGACCTGGTGAAGGTGCTGTCGTGGTACGATAACGAGTGGGGCTACTCGTGCCGTGTGGCCGATCTCATAAGTTACATGTTCGAGCGGGGCGCCTGAGCGCTCCAGACGCCGCGGCGCCCAAGAGGCGCCGCGGCTCCGGGGGATTGATCTGATGCGGAAGAAGACCATTCGCGACATCGATGTGAAAGGGCGGCGCGTGTTTGTCCGCGTGGACTTCAACGTGCCGCTGGACCGGGGGCGCATCACGGACGATCACAGGATCACTGCGTCGCTCCCGACCATCAACTACCTGCTCGACCACGGCGCCGCCGTGATCCTTGCCTCGCACCTTGGCAGGCCGAAAGGCGCCGATCCCGCGCTCCGGATGGATCCGGTGGCCTCGCGCTTGAGCGAGCTCCTGGGTCGGCCGGTTCGGAAACTCGACGACTGTGTGGGACCGGCAGTGACAGAGGCGGCTGCGGCGATGCGACCGGGTGACGTCGTGCTGCTCGAGAACCTCCGGTTCCACAAAGAAGAGGAAGCCAACGATCCTGCGTTTGCCAAGCAGCTCGCATCGCTTGCCGATATCTACGTCAACGACGCCTTCGGCACCGCTCACCGCGCGCACGCCAGCACGGCAGGCATCGCGGCGTTTCTGCCGGCGGTCGCGGGGCTCTTGATGGAACGGGAACTGCAGTTTCTCGGCAAGGTGTTGGAGCAACCGCAGCGCCCGTTGGTCGTCATCCTGGGCGGCGCCAAGGTCGGGGACAAGATCGGGGTCATTCGCAATCTGCTCCGGCTGGCGCAAACGATGCTCCTCGGCGGGGGGATGTGCTACACTTTTCTCCGGGCGACCGGGGCAGAGACAGGGTCTTCATTGTGCGAGGAAGACCGGCTGGATCTTGCCCGCGAGCTGATGGCAGAGGCGAAGCAGCGAGGTGTGAAGCTGCTGCTCCCGGTGGACGTAGTCGCGGCGGAACGCGTCGCGGCGGGCGCGCCCACCCGGGTCGTGGACGCGCGGGCGATTCCCGCGGGATGGACCGGCGTGGACATCGGCCCGAAGACGGTGGAAGCGTTCAGCGCGCCGATCGCCGGGGCCGGTACCGTGCTGTGGAACGGGCCGATGGGCGTGTTCGAGATCCCGGCCTTTGCCGATGGGACCCGCGCCATTGCGAAGGCGGTGGCGGAGTCCTCCGCAGAGTCGATCGTCGGAGGCGGCGACACGGCGGCTGCGGTTGAGGAGTTCGGGTATGCCGACAAGATGACGCATGTCAGCACCGGCGGGGGAGCCTCGCTGGAGTTCATGGAAGGGCAGACGTTGCCGGGGGTCGCCGTGCTGCAAAATGTCTAGCGACCATCTTCCTCAGACGCGTACTCCACTCGTTGCCGCCAACTGGAAGATGCACATGACGCGCGCCCGCGGGGCGCAGTTGGCCCGCGATGTCGTTGCAGCCGTCGGCGACGTAGCGGGACCGCAGGTCATCCTGTGCCCGCCCGCGACGGCACTGGAAACGGTCGGAAGGGTGCTCGAAGGAACTCGCGTGCTGCTGGGCGCGCAGACAATGCACTGGGAGCCGCAGGGCGCGTACACCGGCGAGATCAGCGCGCCTATGCTCGTAGACTTGGGGTGCCGCGCCGTCATCATCGGGCACTCGGAACGACGGCAATATAACGGCGAGCGCGACGAGGACGTCGCGCTAAAGACGCGGGCCGCGCTCACCCACGGCTTGATCCCGATCGTTTGTGTCGGGGAGAGGCTTGAGGAACGGGAGCGCGGAGGCACGGACGCCGTCATTATCCGACAGCTAGCCGCGGTGATCGGTGCCGTCGCCCCCGAGCGCTTGGGGGAGCTCGTCATCGCCTACGAGCCGGTCTGGGCGATCGGCACCGGCTTGACCGCGACCGGCCCCGAGGCCGCGCGGGTGGCGGCGTTGATCCGGGCGCAGTTGGCAGCCGCAGGGGGCGTCGCCGAGGCTGTGCGGATCCTCTACGGCGGCAGCGTCAAGCCCGCCAACATCAGCGAGTTTCTGGACCAGCCCGGGATCGACGGGGCGCTGGTGGGGGGCGCAAGCCTCGACGCCGTGGCGTTTGGCGAGATCGTCCGTGCGGCCGCCCGCTGACGCTTGGACAGCACCCCGGACCTGTGTTAGTGTAGAGAGGCTGTAATGCTGGGGGTGGCCGTGTGAGTACCGTGGTGTTGATCATACATCTCATTACGGCGGTGGCCGTCGTCGGGGTGATCGTGCTGCAGGGCCCGAAAGGTGAGGGGCTCGGCGCCATCGGCGGCGGGGGAGCTCGTCTCTTTCACGGCCCCAAGCCGCGTGAAACGCTGCTCCTCCGCGTGACGTCGTCGCTGGCGATCGTGTTCGGGCTTACGTCCCTGTTCCTCGTCGTCACCAACTTCGGTCGCTGACAACCGGTTCCGGGGTGCCCCAAAGACCGACGGTTTTTTCATCGCTCGACGACGTCAGCCGGTACGCAGCCGACGGACGGAATCGCCTCCATAGCGCGTCGCACGAGGAGATCTTCGCCGGCGCGACCACCGACGTGTACTTTATCCGCACGCTTGAGATCCTGCGGTCGCTCGGGCTGGCCGACACGCCCGTCGTCGCGGAGATCTTCGGCGTCCAGGACGGCGTGCTCGTGGGAGTGGAGGAGGTACGGTACCTGCTCCGTGACAGCGGGGTTCGGATCGAGTCGTTACAAGAGGGCGACACGTTCTCGGATCACGAAATCGTGATGCGGATCGAGGGCCCCTACGGACGGTTCGGGATGTACGAGACCGTGCTCCTCGGTATGCTGGCGCATCCCAGCGGTTGGGCCACAGCGGCCCGTCACATCGTCACCATCGCAGGCGATGTCCCCGTATACTCCTTTGGCGCGCGCCACGTCCATCCGGCCGTAGCGCCGGTGATGGAACGCGCGGCGATCATCGGCGGCATGCGCGGCGCCGCCTGCATCCTTGGAGCCAAGCTGGTCCGGCAGGAGCCGGTAGGGACTATGCCTCACGCTTTCATCCTCCTTGTCGGTGATACCGTCCGAGCGGCCGTCGCGTACCACGAGTTCATGCCGTCGGGTATGCCGAGGCTCGTGCTCGTTGACACGTTCACAGACGAAGCCGTTGAGGCTATTCGCGTCGCCCAGGCGATGGGTCGCAACCTGTCTGCGATTCGCCTGGATACGCCCCGCGAACGTGGCAGTGTGACCCCGGACCTCGTGCGAGAGGTCCGGGCGCGACTCGCTCTTGCCGGACACCCGAACATCGAGATCTTCGTGTCGGGAGGGATCACGCCCGACAGGATCCCGGCGCTTATAGAAGCCGGGGCGTCCGCACTCGGAGTTGGCAGCTACGTGAGCGGCGCCGCCCCGATCGATATGACGATGGATCTTCGTGAGATCAACGGCCGTCCCATTGCCAAGCGTGGCCGCATCCCGGGGCGCACGCTCAACCCGCGACTGCGGCCCTGACCGGTAACGGCTTGGATCACGCTTGGGGCGCATCCATGGGCCGAACCCCTCGCAGGGCGCCGCGGCGTGACCAACGGCGATAGTGGAGAGCCGTTCAATCTGTTTGCGCCGACTGTCTGTTCTCCGGGGGGCGGGTCCCCGCCCCTCAACTGCAGACCGCGCAAGACGGCGGGGCTACGAGCCTTCCGGCGATCCGTAACTCACGCGTCTTCGCCCGCCATAGTCGCTCATTTCGATTGACATCATAAGATGGTGGTTCATATAATGGAGTGTCCCTGCTGTAGCTATCGGCAGGGTGTTTCTCCGCGCCGGGATGGCGGAATCTGGCAGACGCGCACGTTTGAGGGGCGTGTGGGGAAACCCGTGGGGGTTCAAATCCCCCTCCCGGCACCAGCGCTAGCAACCACTTCAGGGCCCGCCAGAGTGAGCAGACCGGCCATGTTGCCGGTGATCCGAGCTATCACATGTT
>DASPUZ010000102.1:0-32930 GCA_035622635.1 bacterium
CCCGCCACCTTGTACGACAGGTAGTGCCCCACGTGCAACTCGCCCGTATTACAGTGGCAGCCGGGCCGCCCGCACCGCCGCGCGATCTTCACCAAACTCGCGGCCAGCACCGGTCCCCGCGCCGCGAACTGCCGGATCCGGGCGTTCAGCCGCTGGCGAATGAGGGTCGGATGGGTCGGCACTCGCATCAGCCTTCCCTTCGCTGCCAGACCGCCGGCCTCCGCCCCCGGTTCGGTGGGTCATACCTGAAATGCCTTTATACTATTCAGTTTCCCGACCCCAAACTCCTCCTGCGACGAATCAATTGTTCAGGAAAATCTCGGTGACCGCTAAAATCACCGGGGAGCCCTGCTACAGGCTCCCCACCGTGGCTCGTCCACGTGCGACGAAATCTTTATTCCTCAGGGCTGCCGTGAAGTGTAATTGCTCAATGACGTTGGCAGCCCGGACGAGACCACGCGGCGGTGCCGCCGGTAGAGTTTTCGCGTCAGCAGGATTTGGCCCGTATGGTAGGCATCGTGCGCTGCCTCGCCAAGCAGAAGTTGGGCCGTCGAGTAGCGCCGGACGCCGGCCTCAAGCGCCTCCCGAGACAGCCCGCCTACGACGTGCTGGAGATCGCGGTGAAGCCGATCGAGTGCGGCGATCGCCCGCCGGAGATCCGCAGCGCTCCGCCCAGCGGGGGGCCATGCCTGGTTCACGCGCCGGCTTCGGCCGCGGATGCGCTCCAGGACATAGCGCTTCCAATGCGCCACATGGTTGATCTGCTCCCACACCGAGTGCACACCGTGGCCCGGCGTCCAGGAGGCCTCCTCCACCGACAGCTCCCGCAGCGCCGCGCGCAGCCCCTTGTGCCCCCAGTTCCGCGTTCTGAAGGTGTCGTCCCGAAATCTGAGAACATCATGCCGAACCATCTGGGCCGAAGTCTTGCTTGAGCGACGTGCCTGCGTTGCAGCACTCTGACCCATCTCGCGCCCCCGATCTATGTGCCTTGTTGAGACAGACGCGCCGAACGTCGGCGGGACTGTCCCTCCGCGCGCACCGTCCCACCGCATGCAGGCGATGTCACGGGACGTTGCGACGCAAGGTGATATACTGAACGGGCATGCACCCGATCCTCTTCCAGTTCGGGCCGTTCACCCTGCGATGGTACGGCGTCATGATGGGCCTCGCACTGTTTCTCTCCGTACCGATCACGGCGTACTTCGGCGAGCGGTTCGGCATCCCCCGAACGCTGATCACCGAGCACCTCGCGGTCCCGTTTCTCGCCTCGCTGCTCGTCGGCGCCCGCCTCGGATACGTCTTCTCGCACCCCGGCGAGTTCCTGGGCGATCCGCTGGCGGTGATACGGCCGCCCTACGCCGGACTGGCGTCCCACGGCTCGATCGCGGCGGGGCTGGTGTTCCTCTGGTGGTGGTGCCGACGTCACGCGGTGCCCCTTTGGCGGGTCGTCGACGCGATGGCGCCGGCGGTGCTCGTGGCGATCATCCTGGTACGGTGGGGCAATTTCATGAACGGCGAGCTGTTCGGCGACCCGACCTGGCTCCCATGGGGCATCGCGGTCCCGGGGGTGCCGGGCGGACCCCGCCATCCACTGCCGCTCTATGAGATGGCCGGGACGGCGGTCATCCTCGCTTGGATCGTGTGGCTTACACGCCGCCGCGCTTTCGATGGAGCGGTTTTTTGGTCGGCGATCGTGGCGTCTTCGGTGCTGCGGTTCTTGCTTGATCTGCTGCGCAGCGACGACCGCACGGCGGCCTTTCTGACCCTCGGTCAGATGGCGGCGCTCGTCTTGATCGTCTGGGGCGCGTGGTTCCTCTGGAACGGCTACCGGCGCACGGACGCCGAAGGCCCCCACTGCCGTTGAGGTAAGTTTGCGCAGCGCGGCCGGCGGTTTTTCCTGCGCCGGCCGCGCGGGTAGGAAGTACCTCCATTGCATTCAAACAGAGTGTGATTATCGCCGGAGAGAACCGCTTCAGGGCGGCGCCGGGCGCGCCCAATGCCTCAGATCCTTGGGACCTTGAGCCACTCCGGATGGTCGCGGATGGCAGTCGTGCATGGGTTATGCCGCAGCAGAGGCCGGCCGATCCAGGTGACAAGGTCGCCCGACGCCAAAGACAAATTCCTCATCACTCTCCTCAGGAACAGTGCACGCGCACCCGTGACCCTGCTTGCCAGAAAGATGGGCATGTCTTGTTCCGCTGTCCAGCAACGTCTCGCCAGGCTGGAGCGCGATCGTGTGATCGCAGGGTATACGGTGCGTCTGACGCAGGATCTGGACGCTGCCCCATTTCGTGCCTATGTCATGCTCAGCGTCAATCCCAAGGACTCCGTCGCGTGGTCGCATCTCTCAAGCGGGCGGCGGAGGTTCAGGCCTGCTACGCTGTGACCGGAGCCTTCGACTTGGTGGCAGTGGTCGCGACCTCAACATCCGCGACCATGGATGATCTGCTCGACGAGATCGGCTTGCTGACCGGGGTCAGGCGGACTGTCTCCTCGGTGGTGCTCGCGACGAAGATCGATCGGCGCTAAGCGCTCGCCCGTCTGCTCGTGGAAGAGGGGACGCGTCAACCACAGCGTGGGACCGTCCCGTTACGTGTACCTGACCAAACCGGTTGGCGAGGAAATCGGAAAGGACACGTCCTCCGGACGCACGAAGCTGCGAGGAGGGAGCTTGCCCTCGCGGTGGAGATCGACCATCGTGCACAGCGCGGCAGCAGTGGTCAGCTGGATAGCGCTCCAGGCGATGTTGCGACCATAGATCCTTTTCGCAAACGTCTCCTGGGTGAACCGCCCTCCCCGATCCCCGGCCGCCGTTGCGAATACGACGACCACGTCCTGCACCGTCACCAGTACCGCGAGTTCGAGGAGTTGCTTGAAGAGATCGTGGTGGCGACACGGCCCGAGATCCGAAGCGAGCAGGCGGATCTGGGCGTTGTGACCGGAGCAGCGTACGGCCTTGTACGTGAGATTCTGGACCTTCCCCGCGAGCGTTTCGCAAAGCGTGCCTGGCCCGCCTGACGTGTTGAAGGCCTCGTAAACCGTCCCATCCAGCGAGAACTCCTCGAGCCCCTCGAGCGGTGCAACCTCGCACCGCTCGCCGTCGACGATGGCCTCACAGAGATTGCAGTACTCGTTGATAAGACCATCGGTGCTCCACGTGAGATTGTACTTGAGCATGTTGCGCGGATAGAGGGGCAGCGCTCCGACCCGAAGCTTGACGGTGTCCGGGCGCTCGAACTTTCGCGCGAGGTTCGAGCCCACGATGGAGATGAATCTCGTGCGAGTCCGCACTGGGACACAAACACGGTGTCGGCATACGCAGCCATCCTGCGGACCGCCCGCGTGGTCGCCACACCCTCGGTGAGATCAAAGTAGTGGACACCGCAAGCGAGAGCCGTCTTGGCAATCGCCTCGTTCAGGTAGAAGGGGCAGGCATTGATAAGCACGTCCCAGCCTGCCAGTGCGCGGGCGAGGGCCGACGAGTCGCCGATGTCGAGGATCCGCGAATCCACTCCATCCTGTGTCCTCGAGAGGCACTCCGGCGCGTGGTCAGCCAGCGTCACTTCGTAGTCGCGAGTGCCCATCAGGAGCCGGGCGATGGCCGTGCCGACGTTGCCGGCCCCGGCGATCAGTACCTTGATCATCGTGGTCTCCGGTGCGTGATGCGGGGTCGTTCCCCTCCCGTTTCAGTTTGCGGTCGGTCCACGCCGGAGGAAAGATGACAAAACGGCGGAACGTTCGCCCGAATCCCCCGCTTGGCCGGAAGATTCCGGCAGACTGACCGGTCGCATCGCCCCCCACGCCATCGATCGGCAGCGGCCGCCGCGGGAGGTCGCACATCCACATCACATCCGGTCGCCGGCGTTCGCTTCGGCCGGACCGTGTAAGACCGTGTCTACTCGGCTTTGCGCAGGCGTGGATCGAGGATGTCCCGGATCCCGTCACCCACGAGGTTGAACCCCAGCACGAAGAGCATGATGGCAACTGCGGGAAAGGTCGCGACCCACCACTGTTCCATGAGAAATTCACGGCCGTCAGAGACCATCCGCCCCCACTCCGGCGTCGGGGGCTGCGCGCCGAAACCGATAAAGGAGAGCCCGGCAACGGTCAGGATGATGCTGCCCACGTCGAGCGTGGCCTGAACCAGCAGCGGCGCAAGCGCGTTCGGGATCAAGTGCCGGAGGATGATCTTCGTGTCCGTCAACCCCTGCGCCCGGGCGGCCTCCACGTAGTCGCGCGAGCGGAGAGAGAGTATCTGCGCGCGAGAGAGCCGTCCGTACGGCGGCCACGACGTCACCACGATCGCCAGCAGGGCGTTGGTCAGGCTCGGCCGCAGGACGGCGGAGATCGCCATGGCGAGCACGAGGCTTGGGAACGCGAGGAACATGTCGGTGACGCGCATCAGGGTCTCGTCCCACCATCCGCCGAGCCAGCCCGCCGCCATACCGGCGATCGTTCCGAAGCACATAATCGCGGCCACCACGGAAATTCCCGAAGTGACCGAGATCCGCGCCCCGTAGACAACCCGGCTGTAGACGTCCCGGCCGAGCGAGTCGAGCCCGAAGGGGTGCCGGGCGCTGGGCGGCGCGAGCCGGTGCGCCAGGTCCTGCGCGGTGGGACTCTGCACCGCAAGCTGCGGGCCCACGATCGCGACGCAAGCGAAGAGCGCGACGATGATCACTCCCGCGAGCGTGAGCGGGCTGCGCCAGATCGCCCGCCGTAAGACTTCGGCCCGACTGGCACGGCCAACGACGGACGAGGTGCTCCCGGCCCCACGCACGGTCGCGAGACCGGCCGAAAACGGCAGTACGCCGGGCGCAGGAGCGCCGGCACCGCCGCGCGTCGCCTCCCTCCGTCCGGGTCGCGAAGCACCCATCGGACCGGCCTCTTACGTGTACCGGATCTGCGGATCGAGGTAGGCGTACAGCACGTCGACCACCAGGTTCGCGAGCGAGTAGATGATGGCGATAACCAGGGTCACGCCCAGGACCGCGGGGACATCCACGCTCGTCACCGAGTTCGTGGCATACCGGCCGATCCCCGGCCAGGAAAAGATCGTCTCAGTGAGCACCGCGCCGGACAAGAGACTTCCATACGTGAGCCCGATGACGGTCACGGTCGGCAACAGGGCGTTGCGGAGCCCGTGGCGTATCACGACCCGCCGCTCCCTCACTCCCTTGGCGCGCGCCGTACGCACGTAGTCCTGACGCATCACCTCGAGCAGGCTGCTGCGCGACATTCGCGTGATGAGCCCGGCGGACGCATATCCCAGGACGAACGACGGAAGGACCAGGTGGCGCAGCGCATCGCCGAACGCCCACCAGTTCCCCGCGAGGACCGCATCCACCGCGACCATGCCCGTGATCCGGGGTGGCGGCGCCGTATAGGTACTGAGCTGTCCGGGACCGGGCAGTATTCCGAGCGCGAAGTAGAACACGCCGAGAAGCAGGAGCGCCACGTAGAACACCGGGAGAGTCACGCCGCCGAGCGCGAAGATTCGTGAGAACTGGTCCGGCCACCGGTCCTTGTGCAGCGCCGAAACGACGCCGGTCGGAATGCCGATCAGGATCGCGAACAGCATTGCAAACGTCGAGAGCTCGATCGTCGCCGGCAGGTATTCCGCGATGTCCGTGCTGACCGGCCGCTGGTCCATGATGGAAACGCCGAGCTGGCCGTGGATCAAGCCGCCCAGATAGATCACGTACTGCTCGGGAAGCGGCCGGTCGAGCCCGAGCTGCGCGCGCACCTTGACCACGAGATCAGGAGGCGCGTGGTCGCCAAGGTACGCGACGACCGGATCGGCCGGCACCACGTGCGAAATCACGAACGTGATCAACGTGACGCCGAAGATGACAAAGAGCGCCAGGAAACCGCGGCGGGCGAGATAGCGAGACATCGGATGCGCGCGTGGCCGGGGAACGGGATTCCGCTCCCCGGCCCGCGCGGGACCTACTTCTTCACCAAAGTCGCGAAGTCGATGCCATTGACCGGGTCGAACCGCAGACCTTGAACGCGATCCGACACGGCGAGCGAAACCATCGGCTGGTAGAGCATCGCAAACGGCCCTTCCATCGTCTCGGTGTTGTTGATCTGCTTGTAGAGCGCACTCCGCTGGGGGGTATTCTGCATGCTCCCCGCCTCATCGACAAGCTTCGCGAGCGGGTCGTTGTACCACTGAAGGCGCCACGCGAGTGACTTCTGCGTGTAGTCGCCAAAGGGCTTCGCGAAATCGTCGGGATCGGGGTAATCCACAGACCAGTTCGCCAGCACCATCTGCGTCTTCTGGGCCCGGTAGGTGCTGTACATTTGGTCGCTGGCGACCTGACGGATATTCGCGGTAATCCCAACCTGTCCGAGGTCGTCCTTGATCTTCGCGGCCAGGTCCCCCGCGGAGATGCCGCCGGCGGCCTGACCCGTCCCGGCGAGCAGATCGGCCGTGAACCCGTTGGGGAAGCCGGCCTCCTGAAGGAGCGCCTTGGCCCTGGCCGGATCGTGGTGGTACGGCAGCGACGGGTCGTACCCGAAAAGCCCCTTCGGGATCACACCCTGGAGCGGGATGCCGTTCCCAGCGAGGAGATCCTTGATGATCCCGTCGTAGTCGATCGCCCATTTCACGGCCTGGAGCACCTGAACCTTGGTGAATGCCGGGACGTTCTTGACGTCCATGCCGAGGTAGGTCATGGAGAGGTCGGGCGTCTGCATGACGGTGAACCGCGGGTTCCCCTTCAGGGACGCGAGCTGGGACGCCGAGAGACCCTCCGCGATATCCGCGTCGCCTCGAAACAGCGCGTCACGCTGTACCGTGCTCTCCATGATGTTGGGCCAGACGACCCGCTTGATCGACGGCGCCGGGCCGAGATTGTAGTTCAGATTCGCCGTGAGCTCGATGCTGACCAAGCGGGTCCATGCCACGAGCTCGTAGGGGCCGCTTCCCGCGGAGTGGTCGTTGAGCCAAGCGCTCCCCCAATCCCCGTTCGTGACGTGCGCCTTGACCGTCTTGCTGTCCACGATCCCGACGACCGGGTTGGCCATGATCGACAGGAACGCGCCCGGGCTGAAGGCCTCGGGCAGCGCGATGACGATCGTGTACGGGTCGGGGGCGGTGACGCTCTGGTCCACGTTCTTCGCATCGATCCCCATCTGCGTGATCAGCCAGGACGCGGGATCCTTGGGGAGATTAACGACCCGCTCGAACGTGTAGATCACGTCCGCAGCAGTCAGCGTGTTGCCGCTGGAGAACTTGATCCCGTGCCGGAGGTGGAACGTGTACGTCTTGGCGTCCTTGCTTACGTCCCACGACTGCGCGACTTCCGGCCGAACGTGCGTCAGGTCACCCACCGGGAACTGGACCAGCGTAGCGTACATCCAGTGGTCGGCGATCGTGCTCGCGAATTCGTAGGCAAGCTGCGGATCGAGCGAGACCGCATCCGAGATGTCATTCGCCACCACGATAGTTTGCTGCGGGCCGTAGACAGGAGCCGACCTGCCCGGCGTGCCGCCCCAGACGAGCGCAACCAGCAGGCCGACCACCATCCCGACCACGAGACGACGCACACACACCCCCCCTCTCCGCTCACTCTCCCCCAGAATCTCAGCCGACAACCGAGGTCAAATCGAAGCGACCGTTCGCCGCCAGTCCTTTATTCCCTCCCCCCCTTTTCCCGCAGGCGCTAGCACGCGGGTGCTCCCGGAACGGCTCCAACGCCCCTCCCGTCTTGAAGACGTTGTTGAGAGACTTACGCCGGACGGCTCCACGGGCACAGACCCGTGTCTTTGCCTCCCTGGCGTGCATGGGTTCCTCTTGATAACGCATGGCGGGTGCGCCCGGTTCGTGCCCGGGCAGGATGGCAGGCGGGGACTATGGGGCCGGGGGTCGGCGCTAGCTTGGAAGGTCAATCGCAATCGGATCGACCCCGTCGTTGCCGGGGCCCGCGCGAGCCTGCCGAGTTCTCCACCGCCCAGCGGACGGCTTCCGCCGCGACGCCGCAGCCTGGTCGATGCGTCGAGATACAGCCGCCCGCTTATGATAGAGGCCAGACGCGACTCTGAAGCGCCGCCTTGACTCGCTCGGGGGTGAATGGCACGGCGCGCAGGCGTGCGCCGGTCGCGTCGAAGATCGCGTTGGCGATCGCCGGTGCGGTAGCCACCGATGCGGGTTCCCCCGCGCCGTACGGCGGCAGCTCCGGGTGGTTGATCAGGACGATCTCTATACGATCGGGGACCTCCGGCATCCCCAGGATTGGATAGCTGGCCCAGTCCACGCTGGTCACACCGGACGGCCGGAACCCCACTTCTTCCTTAAGGGCCCGGCTCGTCGATTGAATGAGGTTTGCCTCGATCGTCCCACGGAGCCCGTCCGGGTTCACGATCAGCCCGCAATCGTGGGCGATCACGAACCGGGTCACGTGCACCTGTCCGGTCGCCTGGTTCACCTCCACCTCCGCAACGGTGGCGAGCACGGTATTGCCGCGGGGCGAGTAGGCGAACCCGCGGCCCACGGCCAATCCGACCCGTGGGATGTCGGCCCGGGGGGAGGGTCGTGACACCCACCCTGCGTGCTGAACGGCCGCCTGCACGACTGCGACGTCCCGAGGGCTCCGGAGATAGCGCAACCGGAATTCCACCGGGTCGACGCGCAACGCCGCGGCCATCTCGTCCACGAACGACTCCCCCCCGAACGTGGTCGCGGGTTGACTGGGAGCCCGCAGGTTCGATGTGCGCAGCGGAGAGCCCTCCTGAGGCCAGGGAACGATCTCACCGGTCTTGCGCTTGGCCGGAAAGACGTAGTTCTCCTGAACCACCGTGGGGACGTCGAGACCGTGCACCGACAGCCCGCTCAACTGGCCCGCAAGCATGCTGCCGCCGGTGCTCGCGCCGGCCGGGATCCCGCTCCCGGAAACCCCGCGTGCCACGTAGTCCCATGCCACCACGTTCCCCCGCTCATCCACGCCCGCCCGCACGGACACCACGACCGGTGGCCCTTTGGGATCCCAACCGGTCTCGTCCGCGCGTGTCCACTGGACGCGCACCGGGCGTCCCACGGCCTGTGACAGGAGCGCGGCATCCGCCGCGGCATCCTCGGCGCCGGCGCGGCCGTAGGAGCCTGCGCCTTCCACCCAGATCACGTGTACGGCATTCGGCGCGACACCGAGCAGATCCGCGATACCATGCTGCAGCTGGTGAGGATGCTGCGTGCTGGACCACACGGTTGCACGTCCGTCGCCGACGTCGGCTACCGCACAGGAAGGTCCCATCATCGCGTGGGACTGAAACGGCCACCCGTACCGCGCCTCGATCGTGCGCGGCGCAGACGCCAGGGCCGCGTCAACATCGCCCACCTGCGCCATCACCCTCCGGGTACTGGGCGACATGGCCCACATGGCATCGTACAAGTCCGCCATCTTCGGCCACGCCGGGGTGGACGTTGACCACGTCACCTTGAGCTTCTGCGTCGCCTGAATGACCTGCCACTCCGCTTGGGCGACGACCCCGACGAAGTCCCCTTTCGTCACGACCTTGAGCAAGCCGGGAACACCCTGCGCCCCCTCGACCCGCACCAAGCGCGCGCCGGGCACCGGGGGCCGGATGACGCGGCCGTGCACCATGCCGGGGACCCGCACGTCGACGATGTACGTGAATGTAGCGGTCGCCTTCGCTGGAACATCGATCCGGGGAACGGGCGTGCCGACGATCTTGTACTGGTCCGGGGATTTCGGCCGGGCGGTGCCGGCAACACCGAGGTTGTAGCTGCCGCCGGTTGTGGTGAGTGTGACGTTGAAACGGCGCCCGCCGATGAGCTCCCCATACGAGACGGCCTTCGTGGGATCGTCCACCCGCCGCACGACGCCGTCGCGGACGGCCACCTGCTCGACCGGCACCCCCAAGCGGGCGGACGCCAGGTTCAGCAGCAGCCGCCGGGCCTCTGCGGCTGCCTGGCGCACCGGAACCGCGCCGACGGAGATCGACGTACTACCTCCGACGCCGCCCTGGTCCGGCGTGCGCGCGGTATCTCCCATGACGACGGAGACGACCCCAAACGGCACGTCGAGCTCCTCGGCCACAATTTGTGCGAACGCCGTTGACACCCCCATTCCGAGCTCGACCTTGTCGGTGAACACGGTCACGGTGCCGTCCTGGGCGATCGCCAGCCACGAATCGAGCTGGCTGGCGTCGGGGACGCCCGTGACGGCAGGCGCCGCCCCGGCTGCCTGCTCGCGCGATCCGGCAAACGCCGGCACCGTAATTGCCACGACAACCGCGCCCGACGTCTTGAGAAACTGGCGTCGCGAGAGCGCCGTACTCGTCATGTGCGTCTCCCCCTCAACCACGATGCTGGGCCGCGCGCCTGACGGCCCGGAGAATCCGCATGTGTGCACCACAGCGGCAGATCAGGCCAGAGAGCGCCGACCGAATCTCGGCATCGGTCGGATCCGGTGTCTTCGCGAGAAACGCCGCGGTGGTCATGATCCATCCGTTGACGCAATATCCGCATTGCGTGGCCTGTTCCGCAATGAAGGCCTGCTGCACAGGATGGAGCCGGTCGAGGCTGCCCAGCCCTTCGAGGGTCGTGACGGGCCGATCGCCGACCGCTGCAACCGGAAGCACGCACGAGCGCACCGCGACACCGTCGAGATGGACCGTGCATGCGCCGCACTGCCCGAGCCCGCAGCCAAACCTCGGCCCGCGCAGCCCCAACTCGTCCCGAAGGACGTACAAGAGCGGGGTATCCGGCGATGCTTGCACGGTGCGCATGGCCCCGTTGACGCTCAAGCGCAGCGGACGCGGCGGAGAGGATGCCGGAGACGGCGAGGCGACTGCCGTCACTTGGGCGGTAACAGGGTCGGTAGCGTAGCTCCCCATCGCAGCACCCCCACGCGTCAGGGTTAGAGTCCAGTGAACGAGGTCCGCGTTCAAGACTCCTCTATGGTACATCCCACGAGTGTGTCACGCTTCCGTCACAGAACGTCGGCACTGCGTTCCGCCCGCTCGAGCGCGTGTTCAAAGACACCGCGCCCACCCGGGTAGCGAGTCCCGGCGACCGGACCTCGCGCTGAGCGTCATGTTACCGGGGCCGACGAGGAGGGTCTGCGGGCGGCCCGCCGACAGGCGTGGAGTGCCGCCGCCGACAGGGGTTCGGTGCAGCTTCAGTTCAGCCTCTGGAGTTTGGCGTACGGAGGCCACTCTGGGTCGCTTCGAGGCGGCGTCACAACGTCTCCGCGACTTCGGGTTCGTCATCGACAATGAGGACCGTCCCTTGCGGTCAGTTGCCTCACGTTTAGTCCGTCGCCGGGCGCCCCGGAAGCACGCCGTGAGGCGGCCGTGTTGCAGATACGCTCATCGGCGCGCTGGTTCAGGACCGGCGGCCTGCTCCGCCTACCGACTGCCGGTGGATACCATCACTCCCGGGAACCGGACCGCGACCCTCCTGGACGCGCTCCCCACAGGGAACACGCGGATGTCATCGTAGGTGATGTCGAGGAACGCGCCGAATCTCGGAATCTCGACGCGCTGACGCACGGGGAACCACGCACCCGCCGTCTGCGCGTACTCTTGCGCGGTATCGATCTCCCCCCATCCATATCGAAGCGTGCCCTCTGTGACGACGCCACGCTCGTAGTCCACCCATCCGATCATCCAGTGCGGCTCCGTCTCGGACGTCAGCGCGTGGCCGTATACAAGGTAGTGCGGACGGCCTTCGACCAGCTTCTCTCCGATGACCTCGAACCGAAAACGGGGGAGCAGCGCGTCCGCGTGGTCCCGATCCGACAGTACCCGTGCCAGTGCGAAGTGATCGATCACCCAACATACCGGTGTCGGCGTCCACTCGCGAATCATCAACGCTGACCGGTCCGGCCAAACCACAAGCCGGCCGCGGAAGACGCATTCCGGCGTGCCGGTTCTCCTGCCGATGCGAAACTCGATTCGGACGTTCGCCGACGTCCGGTCTGCGCGAACCGCGGAAAGGACTCGGTCGATCACCGCTGCGGCGGTCGGAAACGTCAGGGCATCCAGGGGCTGCCGGGGCACCACAAGCATCAGGACGCCTGCGACGGCCACCCCCACGGTTGTGGCCACCAGCGCACGGCCCACGTCGCTCCTGCGCCCGGCCATCGGATCCTCCCCGGACGGTGGGCCAGTCTGTAGCGCCCCGGCTCTCGCACTGAAACGTCAGCGTCCGGGACGCGCTATGAGTTTCACGCCGTCCCTTGTGCCAACAGAGCCAAAAAGCCCCCTCTTCCATTACCGCCCGACGGACACCGAGTCACAATCAGGCAGCGACCTGATTCCGATCTCGCGGAAGCCGATGCGTGCTCGGCAAATCCCCCGCACGTCTCCGTCTTTGCTTGATCCGACAACTCTGGCCTGCGGACGGGGAACGAGACAAAGGAGTTGGTGGGGTTCGTTGAGCAAGAGGATGGAACGACGGCGCTCTTGCGGCTCGGGGGTCCATCCGCCAACGGCTGCCGGGCCCGAGTCTTGCAGCGCCCGTTGCATCCAACAATAGGGCGCCCGTATGCGCGGAGCGAGGGCCATCCCATGAGGGCCTATAAGAAACAGAATTTCCCAGTGGATCAGATTCGGCGATTCATAGAACCCGGTCCCGTCGTGCTGGTGAGCTCTGCCTGGAAATCCAAGACGAACATCATGACGATGGGATGGCACATGGTGATGGAATTCTCGCCATCGCTGATCGGCTGTTACATTTGGGAGCGGAACTACAGCTTCGACATGATTCGGAAGAGCAAAGAATGCGTCATTAACATCCCCACGGTGGACATGGCCGAGACCGTTGTCGGCATCGGAAATACGACCGGGGCGAAAGTCGATAAATTCCGAGCGTTCGGCCTCACCGCGTTGCCGGCGACGAAGGTCAATGCGCCTTTGATCAAAGAATGCTACGCGAATCTCGAATGCAAGCTCGTGGATCCGAGCCTCATCAAGAAATACTCACTATTCATTCTTGAAGTCGTGATGGCTCATGCCCCCGCCCATCCGAAGTATCCAACGACCATTCACTATCGAGGTGACGGGCAGTTCATGATTGCCGGGAAACCGCTGAACCTCCGCAGACTCTTCAACCCCGAGATGCTGTAAGGAAACCGCAACGTGTATAATAGCGCCAGGCCTCACGGCGAGGTCCTTGAGCGCGGCCCAACGTCCGCTTTTCTCCTGGCCTACCAACTTCGGATTCTTCTGAAAAGGAGAGCGCCATGTCGACGCACACCGTCACCGGGTACGCGCTGCTGCGCGACCCGCGGCTGAACAAAGGCACCGCATTCAGCGATGCCGAGCGCCGGGACCTCGGACTCGAGGGGCTGCTGCCCCCGGCAACGCTGTCGCTCGAGCTGCAGCTCGCACGCCTGCACAAAGAGCTCGCGGAGCTCGACAGCGACCTGCAGCGCTATCTGCTGCTGTCCGATCTGCAGGTGCGCAACGAGACCCTGTACTATGCACTGCTGATGTCGGATCCGGCGCGCTTCATGCCGATCGTCTATACGCCGACGGTGGGCGAGGCCTGCCAGAAGTTCGACCATATCTACCGCCATCCGCGCGGCATGTATCTGCCGATCAGCGCGCGCGGCCGGCTGCGTGAACTCCTCGGCAACTGGCCGGAGAAGGACGTGCGTTTCATCGTCGCGACCGATGGCGAGCGCATCCTGGGTCTTGGCGACCTCGGAGTGGGCGGCATGGGCATACCCATCGGGAAGCTCTCACTCTACACCACCTGCGCCGGCGTGCCGCCGCAGTACTGTCTGCCCGTCACGCTCGATGTCGGGACGACCAACCACGAGCTCCTTGAAGATCCGCTCTATCTTGGCTTTCGCCAGAACCGCGTGCGCGGCGAGGCCTACATGGCCTTCATCAATGAGTTCGTGGAGACGGTGCAGGCACTCTACCCGAAATGCTGCATTCAGTGGGAAGACTTCGCCAACCTCAACGCCGTGCCGATCCTGGCGTGCTACCGCGACAGGGTCTGCACATTCAACGACGACATACAGGGCACCGCGGCCGTCGCCATGGCCGGGATCTATGGCGCCCTCCGTATCTCGGGGCGGCCGCTCGCCGAGCAGCGGTTCCTCTTTCTGGGCGGCGGATCGGCGGCGACCGGCATCGCCGAGTTGATCAGCCAGGCGATGGCGTTGGAGGGCACGAGCATCGCGGAAGCGCGGGCCCGCAATGCGCTCTTCGACATCAACGGCCTGCTGGTGACCTCGCGCACCGACCTCACAGCGTTTCAGAAACCCTTCGCGCTGGACCGGGCACCGATCGCGAGCTTCGTCGAGGCGGTGAAGGCGCTCCGGCCGACTGGGATCATTGGTGTCAGCACCGTCCCCAAACTGTTCAACCGGCCGGTCATCGAGGCCATGGCGGAGATCAACGAACGGCCGATCATCTTCCCGTACTCCAATCCGACATCGCGATCGGAGTGCACCGCCGAAGAAGCCTATCGCTGGTCCGATGGCCGGGCGATTTTCGCCAGCGGCAGTCCGTTCCCGCCGGTCGAGATCGCTGGCAAGACCCTGGTGCCGGGTCAGGGCAACAACGTCTACATCTTCCCCGCCATGGGCATGGCCGTCTTCGCGACCGAAGCCACGCGCATCACCGACGAGATGTTCATCGTGGCCGCGAGAGCCGTCGCGGAGCAGGTGACGGAGGCGAACCTGGCCACGGGGCTCATCTATCCGCCGCAGAGCAGGATCTTCGCCGCCTCGCTGCATGTCGCGACGCGGGTCGCCGGACATATCTTCGACAAGAACCTGGCGCGTGTCGAGCGGCCTAAAGATATCGCAGCATTGATCCACTCGCGCGCGTACCGCCCCGTCTACGCGGTATGAGGTTGCGGGCGACGTGAGGCGCGCCGATCGGCGCTACGCTCGGCGTTGTCGAGCCTGGCGCTTCGCCGCCGTCATCACCGCAGTTCGAAACCCGCTGTGCGTACCCCGTCGTGGCCCTCGACGGTCAGGTTGTACGCCGTGGGGACGACCTGTGGGGATTCCTCGGCGAAGGCCGGATCGGAGCCACGACCCCGCTTCGGATCGTGCGCGGGAGAGATCCGCGACATCTCCGTCGCGGCGGGCGAGCGACGCACCCGTGCGCCGGCCGAGGTGCCAACAAAGGTGGGCGCGGGGGCGTCATCGCCCCGCCCCCGTCACGTGCGGCCGATCGCTTGGAGCTCCACGGGCAGCATCACGAGGTCCGGAATCACGACGTGCGCGGGGAGGGTCGCCAGAAACAGGCACGCCGACGCGACGTCCTCGGCGCGCAGCGCCCGTTCGAGCACGTCCCGCGGCACCGGTACCGGTCGCTGCTTGAGCATGGGCGTGTCGATGAGGCCGGGGAGGATGACCGAGTAACGGACCCGATCCGCTCCGCGTTCGTAGCCGGCCGCCCTCGCCAGCGCCACCACCCCCGCCTTTGCTGCCTGATAGGCGGCCCCTGATAGATCAGGCCACCTCCCGGAGACGCTCGCGACGAAGATCACGGTCGCTCCGGGACTCAAGCGGGACCGCGCCGCGTGGAGCACGTAGTAGGCGCCGCTCAGATTCACGCCGATCAACCGGTCCCATGCCTCGGGCGTGAGCACGTCGAAGGCGCGTTTCGGGGTGTTGAGGCCAGCGGCAAGCACCAGGAGGTCGAGCGGCCCCGTTCCGGCGGCCGCGGCGACCGCCGCGCCCACGTCCGTGGCCCGGGAGATGTCCGCGGCATGCGCCACGATTCGGCCCGCTGCCACGAGCGCGTCGTCGTATCCGGCCAGCATCTCCCGTTCGCGCCGTGCGATCCCATGCACGACGGCCCCTTCGCGAACGAATAGACGAGCAGTCGCCAGCCCGACGCCGCTGCTGGCGCCCGTTACCAACGCCACTTTGCCTGCGAGCCTCTGCTGCTGAGCGTGCGCGTCCGACATACGGCCCCCCAGTCGCTCCGCCGGCTGCCGCTGCGTCCCCGTTGCTTCAGTCCTCAACCATGTTGCCACTCGATGCCGAAGCCGCCCCGGGGTGGTTTCCAATCGATGTTCCGGTAAGGACACCCCAACAGACAACTCGTACATTCGACGCAGTTCTCATAGGAAACGGCGATCTTCTCGCCGTCCCACTCGTACACGTTCGCCGGACAAAACGTCGTGCAGGGATGCCGCCACTCGCCCCCGCACCGGTCCAAGCACACGTTGGCGCGGACGATCTTGATGTGGCTCTGCTTGTCGTGCTTCCAGTGGAGAGTGTACAGCTTCTCCTCGATCTTCAACGCAGTGCCCTCCATCCGTCTACCGCGTCTTTGAGGATTCTCCACCACGGGCGCTGGGCCAGCACGCGCCGCAGGATCCTACGCTGCTTCTCGCGTTTGGAGACGCCGTCCACCGTGAGCATCTCGTGGATCGCCTCGCTGAGCAGGGCCGGATAGATCTGGAGCAGATCTGGGTGGTGCTCGGCAAGATCGGGCAGACGCTCGTACTTGCGGAGATCCTTGAGCACAAACGACGCCTCGAGCAGGTCTTGATACACAGAGAGCGTGCGCGCTGACCAGTCGCCCGCCCGCTTGGCCCGGATTGCCGTCTCCCCCGCCATCCGGCCGGCCGCCATCGCGAGATTGCTCCCCTCCCGGTGCAGGTTGTTGACCATCATCGCGGCGTCCCCCACGACGAGCACCCCGTCGCCGTAGAGCCGGGGCATCGCACGAACCCCACCCTCGGGAATCGCATGTGCCAGGTACTCGAGCACCTCGCCGCCCCTCAACAGGGGGGCCACCAGCGGGTGCGTCTTGAGTCCCTCGAGCAGGTCCCAGGGCGTAATACGCGTCTTCATGAAATGCAGGATCAAGGCCCCGATTCCGACGGACAGCGACTCCTTGTTGGTATAGATGAATCCATATCCGGCCATCCCGCGCGTGATCGAGCCGTAGACTTCGACGGTCGCGCCGCGGCCCGGTTCCAGGTTGAACCGGTCCTCGATCGTTCCCGCCGGCAGCGCCACGATTTCCTTGACGACAAGCGCCATCTCACGCGGCTCGAGCGGCCGCGACAGCCCCGCCCTCTGCACGAGCAAGGAGTTTGCCCCGTCCGCGATCACCACGAGCGGCGCACGAAGATCACCGTCCGCCCGGCCCGTGCGCACGCCGACGACGCGCCCTTGCTCGACGATGACGTCCTCGACGGTCGTCCCGGGGACGAGCAGCGCACCCGCGGTCTCGGCCTGGGACGCGAACCAGGCGTCAAACGGCACGCGCAGCACCGTGAACGCGTTGGGGGGTGCGGAGGAATCCGCGTGCGGAACGTGCTTGTACCCGAGGCTGACCGCGGTGTCGGGGGTCGTCAGCCAAACGCGCTCGTCGACGACGACCCGCTCGATGGGTGCGTCCCGCCAGGTATCGGGCGCGACGTCGGCAAGCATGCGCCCGTACATGACGCCGCCCATCACGTTCTTCTGGCCGGGACGCTCGGCCCGCTCGAACAGAACCACGTTGAGGCCGGCCCGGGCCATGGTCAGCGCGGCCGAGACACCACCGGGCCCCGCCCCGACTACGATCGCGTCGAACTCGTCGCCAGATCCCACGCGCCCGGCCGGCTACTTCAGAGCCTGGACGGCCTGCTGCATAAACGCTGTCAGCGAGGACGGCAGGATCCCGAACCAGAGCACACCGGCGGCGGCCAGCGCGAGGGCGACCCCGACCGCCGCGTTCCGCCCCGCCGCGACCGCGTCGGGCGCCCTGCCGCTGAACGCGGCCACGGCGACCCGAAGGTAGTAGTAGACCGACACCACGCTGGTCAGCACCGCCACGATCGCCAGCGTCGTGTGCCCGTCCTCGAGCGCCGCGCGGAAAAGATACAGCTTCGCAATGAACCCGCCCGTCGGCGGCAATCCCGCGAGCGAGACCATGCACAACGCGAGTATCCCCGCCGCCCACGGAGCGCGGCCCCACAGGCCGCCCAGATCCTCGATATCGTCGGCCTCCTCCCCGCGCCGCTCGAGCAGCAGGAGCACGCCGAATGCGCCCAGGTTCATGACGGCATACACGACCAGATAGTAGAGCACGCCCAGTGTTCCTGCGGGCCCTGGCGATGCAACCCCGATCAACATGTATCCCGCGTGGGCGATACTCGAGTAGGCGAGCAGCCGCTTCAGGTTCGTCTGGAACAGCGCGGCGAGGTTTCCCCAGATCATCGTGGCAATCGATACCACGACGAACATGGCGCTCCATTCGTTCGCGAGCGCCGGCAGCGCGAGCGGGAAGACGCGCAGGAACCCGGCGAACGCCCCGACCTTGGCCACCACCGACATGAATGCCGTGACCGGAAGCGGCGCGCCCTCGTAGACGTCCGGAGCCCACGCGTGGAACGGCACCAGAGCCGCCTCGAATCCGAGCCCGATGGTGAGCAGTCCGATCCCGACGCCCAGCAGAGGCGTCGAAGGCGCCTGCGCAAGCTGCGATAGATCCAGCGTGCCGGTCGCGCCATACATCAGCGCGATCCCGTACACGAAGAACGCAGTGCCAAAGGCGCCGAGCAGCAGGTACTTGAGCCCCGCTTCCTGCGACCGCCGGCTGCGGATTGCCAGCGCCGAGAGCGTGTAGAGCGGAAAGCTCAAGATCTCGAGGCCGAGGAACAGCACCACGAGGTTGCGGGCTGCCCCCATGAGGATCGCACCGACCGCGCTGAACAGCAAGAGCGCGTAGTACTCGCCGGCCGGCAGTCTGAACCGGCGCAGGTAGCCCGGCGAGAGCAGCACGGTAAGCCCCGTCGCCGCGAGCGCCGCGAGCGTGATCGCCTGTGTCAGATGGTCGCGCACGTACATCCCGCCGAACGCGACCGGTGCGGCGGGCGGAGACGCGTTGAGCGCGAAGGCCGCACAGACGCCGGCGAGCGATACCCACGCCGCGCCCCACCCGCGCGGCGCCTCGAGTGCCGGTCCCGTCACCCAGGCGTCGTAGAGCAGCACGAGAAAGGCTGTCACGGTCAGTGCAAGTTCCGGGGACGCAGCCGCAACATCGGTCCAGGACATGTCTACCGCCCCACTCCCCGCGTGCCCCGGGCAAGCCGTTCAGCCGGCTGTTTCGAACCTGCAGAATCCGCCTCTGGGCCCGTGCCTACGGCGTGGCCAGCACTGAGCCCAGGGCGTGGACCCAAACCGCCGTCGGCCAGAACTGCGAGGCCCCGAGGTGAATACGTCGAGGGTGGCGAGGACGGATACGCCGAATCGGTCCGACCTGCCTCGCGGACGCCCCAAGGTGATGACCGGGGAGGTGGCGACGCGAACGACGCCGCGGCGCCCGACACGCGGCCGAGCACGGCGTTGACGGTGGACGCGCTTCGGTCGAGCAGCGGTTGCGGATAGAGCCCGGTCCAGAAAATGACGAGGACGAGCGGCACTAACAACGCGTACTCGCGCGGCCGAAGATCGGGCAGCCCACGCAACTCCTCACGTACCGGCCCGTGGAACACGCGGCCGACGAACCCGAGCAGGTACGCCACCGCGACCACGACGCCGAAAGTTGCAACAACAGCGGCGGCCGGCCGCGTCTGGAAGGTACCCAACAGGATGAGAAACTCTCCAATGAATCCATTGGTCGCCGGCAATGCAAGCGACGAGAGCACCACGATCAATGTGACCGCGCTAAGCGCCGGGACGACCGCCGCGATCCCGCCGTACTCCTCAGTGCGCGCCCGGCCGGTCCGGTCCAGGAGCAGCCCTGCCAGGATGAAGAGCGCGCCGGTGCTGATCCCGTGGTTGATCATCTGGATGAGGCTCCCCTGCAGCGCCGTCGTATCGAGCGCGAAGATCCCGAGGAGGATGAACCCCATGTGGCTCATGCTACCGTACGCCAGCAGGCGGCGCATGTCTCGCTGCGTCCACGCGATCGCCCCGCCGTACAGGATGCCCACCACAGCCAGGCCGGACAGGAGCGGCCCGAACGAACGCGATGCGTCCGGGAACAGCGGCAGGCAGAACCGCAACAGACCGTAGGCCCCCGCTTTGGCCATCAATCCCGCCAGGAGCACGGTCACGACCGGTGGTGAGGCGGCGTACGCATCCGGGAGCCAAGTGTGGAGCGGCCATACCGGCATCTTGATCGCGAATGCGACGGCGAATCCCAGGAACAACAGGGTCTCTACACTGCCTGCGAGACCGAGGGGGTGCGCAAGCAGCGACGGGAGGTCGAATGTGGGTCCCCCGGGCAGACGTCCGGAGGCCAGGTATAGCGCGATGATCGCAAGCAGCATCAGCACGCTGCCGGCCATAGTATATATGAAGAACTTGATCGCCGCCGGCCCCCGCCCCGGACCGCCCCACAGCGCAATAAGGAAGTACATGGGGATGAGCATTGCCTCCCAGAACACGTAGAACAGCACCAGATCCTGGGCAAGAAACGTCCCGAGCAGGCCGGCCTCAAGGAGCAGCAGGGTGATCACGAACGGTTTCACGCGATCCTGGACCTGCTCGCCCGACGCGGCGAGCGCGATCGGGAAGAGGAACGACACGAGGGCGACGAGGCTCACGGAGAGACCGTCCACCCCGAGGTGATAGGTCATCCCCATGCCCGGCACCCAGGGCACCCGTTCTTCGAACTGCAGTCCTGCGACGCCCGGAACGAACCGTAGCCAAACCCACGCCGCGATGAGAAACACCAGGAGCATCGCCCCGAACCCCACCGCTCGCAGACCACGCTCCGAGCGCGTGTCGACGGCGGCGACCGCAGCGGCGCCGCACAGCGGGATCGCGATGAGCAGCGTGAGGAGTCCCGGTGTCATCGCGACACCCAGTACGCGAGAAGGATGACGACCCCGAGCAGCACCAGCGCGGCGTACTGACGGAGGTATCCACTCTGAACCCGGCGGAGCCCGTCGCCACCTCTCCCGACGGTGCGGCCGATCCACATCACGATGCCGTCGACGCCCTCGCGGTCGAACAGATCGAACGCTCGCGCGAGGCCACGCGCGGGCAGCGCGACGACGGCGTTGAAGATATCCTCGACGTAGAACTGGTGTGCCAGCACGGCCCGAACCACCGCAGAGCGACCCCGCAGCGTGCCCGTGCGATAGATCAACCACGACACGATGACGCCCGCGAGCGCCACGGCGATGCTCGTGGAAACCAGCATGCCCTCGCTCCCGGCCCCCGCCCCGACGGGTTCGGTCCCGCTCGCCCCCACCACGGGGGCGAGGAACTGCGCGAGCGCGCCGGGCTGGGTGAACGACAGGCCGAGTGCACCGCCAAGGATTGTCAACACCGCGAGCGCCTCGATCGGTATCCTCATGACCGCCGGCGCCTCATGCGGTTCCGGCGCACCGTGGGCACCGCCGGCGACGCTCCGCGCGGGCCCGAGGAACGTCAGGACGAACGCGCGGACGATGTAGACCGCGGTCAGCCCGGCGGCCACGAGCCCCACGATCCAGAGTATCCAATCGCCATGGTGGAACGCCGCGGAGAGAATCTGATCCTTGCTGAAGAACCCGGTGAACGGCGGGAGACCGGCCAGCGCCAGGGCACCGATCCCAAACGTCGCCGCGGTGAATGGAAGCGGCGTCGCGAGGCCCCCCATCTGCCGCATGTCGGTCGTCCCCCCGAGCGCATGCATCACACTGCCCGCCGCAAGGAACAGCAACGCCTTGAAAAACGCGTGCGACGTCAAATGAAAGATCCCCGCGCCCCATGCCCCGACCCCGACCGCGAGGAACATGTAGCCGAGCTGACTGATCGTCGAATACGCGAGCACCCGCTTCAGGTCCGGCTCGACCAGGGCCGAGGCCGCGGCAAAGATCGCGGTGACGGCCCCCACGACCGCCACGACATCCATCGCGAGGGGAGCGCGCAGGTACACCGCGTGCATTCGAACGATCATGAACACGCCGGCGGTGACCATCGTCGCGGCGTGGATCAACGCGCTCACCGGCGTCGGGCCTTCCATCGCGTCGGGCAGCCAGAAGTAGAGTGGGAGCTGCGCCGATTTGCCGATCGCCCCGAGGAACAGCAAGAGACACAGCGCGGTGGCCGCCGCACCCCCCAGCGGCAGGTGGGACGCGGCATCACGCGTCATCACGCCGAAGTCCGTGGTGCCGAACACCCCGAACGCGAGAAAGATGCCGAGCAGGAAGCCCACGTCACCGAGGCGCGTCACCAGAAACGCTTTCACCCCGGCCGCCGCGGCAAGGGGCCGCGAAAACCAGAACGCAATCAGAAGGTAGCTGCAGAGTCCTACGCCCTCCCACCCGATGAACATCACGACGAGATTGCCGGCGAGCACGAGCGTGAGCATCGAGGCCATGAACAGGTTCAGGTAGGCGAAGTACCGTGCGAACCCCTCGTCGTCCGCCATGTACCCGACGGAGTAAATGTGGATCAGCGCGCCCACGCCACTGACCACGAGCACCATCACGACCGACAGCGGATCGACGAGGAGCCGGAGCGGCACCGCAATCGGGCCCGCCGCGATCCACCGGTACAAGTCCACCTCGACGTGCCGTGCGCCGGGCGGGAGGGCCGAGAGGGAAGAGAACAGCGCGAGCCCCACGGCAAAGGCCGCCACGACCGTTCCGCACGCCACGACCGCAACGACCCGGCGGCCCCAGCGGCCCCCGGCGAGGCCAATGGCGACCCAGCCGAGCAAGGGGAGCAGCGGGATCCACACGACGTAGGTCATCGGCTACCCTCGCATGAGATCGACGTCGTCGACATCCACGGTGTCCCGCGCGCGAAAGATATTGACGATGATCGCGAGACCGATCACCACCTCGGCCGCGGCGACGACGAGTACGAAAAACACCAGGACCTGGCCGTCCACGCCGCCGTGCACCCGCGCGAACGTCACCAAGGTCAGGTTGACGGCGTTGAGCATCAACTCCACCGACATGAACACGATCAGGGCCGACCGGCGCACGAGCACGCCGACCGTCCCGAGCGTGAACAACACCGCGCTCAGGGCCAGATAGAGCGGCGGGGCCACGCTCATGACCGCGGCTCCCCGGCCGTCCCGGCGGCCACGCTCCGCGCCGCCGGCTGCTGCGCCGAGGCGGCCGTCCCTGTGCGGGACGGGGCGGCCACAACGATCTGCGCGCGCTTTCCCAACGCGACCGCTCCGATCATCCCGACCACGAGCGCAATCGACGCCGCCTCAAACGGGAGCGCGTACGCACGAAACAGCGCGCGCCCGACGTGCTGGACGGTCCCGTACGCCGGATCAACTGGCACCATGGGGCTGCGCGCGGTGACCGCAGCGACGAGCAGCGCCGCGGCCAGCACCGTCCCCAGCACACCTGCCACGCCGGGGGACACGATGGAGCGGTCCCGCGGCGCTTCCCCGGTCGCCCGCAGAAGCATGATGATGAAAACGAACAGGACGACGATCGCCCCCGCGTAGACGATGACTTGCAGCACGGCGATGAATTGGGCATCGAGCAAAAGGTAGTCCACGGCCAGGCTCAGCAGCGCGAGAAGGAGCCCGAGCGCGCTGTGCACCGGCTCGCGCGCCGCGATGACGCCGATGCCGCCGGCCACGCCGAGCACCGCAGTGATCGCGAACAAAACCGCCTCCACCTTAGGGCGCCTCCATCCTCTTGCCCGGGGTCCGACGCGTGCCGGGCATTGGCGACCTCCCTCACACCTCTCGATGCGGGTCCCGGCCGGATGCGCCGGGGTACTGTTCTTGCAGACGATCCTTCGTATAGATGAGCTCGCCCCGCGTGTATCCGGCCAGCTCGTATTCGTGCCCGAGGACGATCGCCCCGGTCGGGCACGCTTCCTCGCACAGTCCACAGAAGATGCAGCGGAGCATGTTGATCTGAAAGTCCTCCGCGTACCGCTCTCCTTTCGAATGGGGCTGCAACGGGTCGTTCTCCGCGGCCTTGACGTAGATCGCCTGGCTCGGGCACACAATCACGCACAGCTCGCACCCGACGCATCTTTCCATCCCGTCCGCGAACAGCGTGAGGTAGTGCCGCCCCTTGAACCGCGGCTGGACCTTCGTCTTCTGCTCGGGGTAGCGCGTCGTCACAGGCCGGAGAAACATCTTCTGGCCGATGACACCCAGCCCCGCAACCATCTTCCACGCCTGCCGGAGACGCCGGCTCACAGTTGCGACCATTTCAATGCCACTCCCGACCGCATCGTGGCCCCCGCGCAAGCGCACCAGGGCGTCTGCGGGCCACGTCGTCCGCCAGCGTCGCATCCAGTCGACACGTGCTCTGTCCCGCGGCATACGGCACGGCGCCAGACGGGTCCTCTGCCCGACGGCGGGGTGCCGCCTGCCCTCGCGCACGTTCCGGTTCACGCCGTAGGCACAGACGCGCCAAAGCGGTCACCGTCCTCCCCACCACACGATCAGCGCTGCCGTTACGGCAAGGTTTGCGATGCCGAGCGGGATCAGCACCTTCCATCCGAACCTCATCAGCTGATCGTAGCGCAGCCGCGGCAACGTGGCGCGCACGAGGATGAAGAAGCAGACGACCGCGAACACCTTGATCAGAAACCACAGGATCGGAGGCAGCCACGGACCCTGCCATCCACCGAGGAACAACGTCGCGACGAGCGCGCCCATGGTGATGATGCCGATATACTCGGCCAGATAGAACATTGCGAACTTGAATCCGCCGTACTCTGTCTGGAACCCCGCGACCAACTCCTGCTCGGACTCCGGCAGGTCAAACGGGGCGCGGTTGGTCTCCGCAAACGCGGCGATCATGAAGACGACGAACGCCAGCGGCTGCTGGACCACGAACCAGAGGTGCGACTGCGCGCGGACGATGTCCGTCAAGCGGAGCGAGTTGGCGACGAGCACGACCCCGAGCACGGCGAGGCCGAGCGCCAATTCGTATGAGATCACCTGCGCGCTCGAGCGCAGCCCGCCCAGAATCGCGTACTTGTTGTTGGATGACCACCCGCCGAGGATGATCCCGTACACGCCGACGCTGCTCGCGCCGAGCACGAGCAGTATCGCGACGTTCACGTCGGCGACATAGAGCGCGATCTCCCGGCCGAACAGGTGGATCGGCGGCGCAACTGGAATGACCGCGTACACGAACAGTGCGGCCACCGCCGAGATCATCGGAGCAATCTGATAGACCAGCCGATCCGCGTCCGCCGGGATGAAGTTCTCCTTGAAGATCAGCTTGATGCCGTCGGCGATGGGCTGCAGGAGCCCGAGCGGCCCCACGCGGTTCGGACCGACCCGCAACTGGAACTTCGCGAGCAGCCGCCGCTCCAGCAGCGTCACGTAGGCAAACCCCGTCAAGACGCCCACGAGGAAGACGAGGCTTCGCACCACGTCGATCAGCAGGGTCAGCACCATCCGGCCGCTCCCCGCCGCTGGTTCGCGTCAAGACCCCCGGCGTAGTCGCTCTGGGGCATCGCGATTCTGGCCCGCGGCGGTTTTCGCCGGGGGCTCAGTACGGGCGACGCCGTAGGCATGGGCGGCCCAGAAGCAAGCTGAACGAGCCCGATACAACTGCTCACGCGCCGCCTCCGACCAGGTGCAGCGTGACCATCACAGGACCGCGCTCGTCCTGGAGCACCGAGGCCGGTGCGCTGTCGTAACCGCGCGGCACATAGGCATGACCGGGATGGAGTCCGGGGAGGAGCCGCACCGGCAGCCGGAGCACCGCGTGCGGCGATCTGACGTCGCACATCATTCCCTCCCCAAGCCCCAGCCTGCCCGCGTCGTCGGGGTGCAGCCCGACGAACGGCGCGCCTGCCTGGCCGCGAATCCCCGGACACCGCACCGCCATCGTCCCGCGATCATAGAGGCGGGTCCCCACCACGAGCGTGAACGCGCCGTTGGTCGCGCGAGCCGCGGGCGATGCCCCACTCGCGGCCGTCCCCGCCAGCTCGGGCGCCAGCTCCGGCGGTGCCACACGAGCGTTCTCCTTCCACCCCGGCACCAGTCTGGCGATCTCCGCGAACACGCCTTCCCACGATGCAAACGCGAGCTCGGCTCCGAGCCGCTCCGCGATCGCGGAGAAGATCTCGCCGTCGGAGCGCGCGATGCCGGGGCCCCGCACCGCGGCATCCTGGCGTTGCACCCGCCCCTCGATATTGCCGACGGTGCCCGTCTTCTCTGCATACGCGAGGACGGGGAGGACGACGTCCGCGGCCGCGGCGGTTCGGGTCAGGAACAAGTCGTGAACGACCAGCACGCCGACGCCGCGCCGCGCCTCCTGCCAGGCGCGCACATCCGGGTAGTCCGTGGCCGGGTCCGCACCTACGACATAGAGGAGCCCGAGATCGCCGCTCCGGGCGGCCTCGAGCATACCCCGAGTGGTCCGGCCGGGGATACGGGGCACCGGTCGGCCCCAAACGGTCTCGACCGCCGCACGTGCGTCCGGATCGGCGATCGAGCGGTATCCGGGGAGCATGTCCGGCACCAACCCGAGGATCTGCGCTCCCCCACTGTTGGCGCGACCGCGGAGCAGTCCGACCCTGGTCGCCGGGAACGCAGCGCGGAGGGCCTGAACCGCTGCGAGCACCCCCGGTGCGTCCGGACGCTCCAGGGCGGCGCGGCCTAACAATACCAGCGGCCGCGTCGCTTGGGCCAGCGCCCGTGCGGCGTCACGGAGCCGGTCGGCCGGAGCCTCGGAAGCCGCGGCCGCCCCGGCGACGTCGTGACGCCCCGCCAGCGCCCCCAGCAGCACCTGCTCCGTCCCCGCCCGATGCGTCAGTCCGTGGGTCGCCCACCGTGCGATCTCAAGCTCCCAGGCGCTCAGAACCACAAGCCGCGCGCCTCGATCCACCGCTTTCTTCACGCGCAGCCAGACGATCGGATACTCCTCCGTGAGATCGCATCCGACGAGCACGATCGTGTCCGCCGTCTCTACCTCCGCGATCGAACACGGGAGTCCCCAGGCGGCCCAGGTACCCGGCATGGGGTGGGCGGTCTCCGTACGGAAGTCGATGGAATTGGTGCCGATGATGCCCCGGAACAGGCGGAGGAGGAGGTAGTTGTCCTCGTTCGTAGAGCGCGCGCCGCCGAGCACCCCAATCGCGTCCGAGGGCGTTCCGCCTACCGCTCCGGCGACGCGATCGAGCGCCTCCGCCCATGTCGCTTCACGCAACACGCCGTCCGCGCGCACCAGCGGCGTCGTGAGGCGGTCCGGGCTCTGGACGAACTCGTATCCGAAGAATCCCTTGTCACACAGCCAGACGTCGTTGACCTCTCGGTGTTCCCGGGACCGGGTCCGGTCGAGATCGTTGCCGCGGACGTTGAGCGTCGTGGCGCAGCCGCACCCGCAATGAGGGCAGATGCTCTCGACCGCGCGGTTGTCCCACGGCCGCGACCGGAACCGGTACGTCGCGCTCGTCAGGGCGCCGACCGGGCAGATCTCGATCGTGTTGCCGATGAACTTGCTCTCTACAGGCGCCATCCGGGGCGTCGCGATCTGGTTGTGGTACCCCCGCTCAAAGCCCTGCAGTGCATCGTCGCCCGCAACAATCTCCCCGAACCGAACGCACCGCCAGCACAGGATACACCGCTCACGATCGAGCACGAGCGTAGGGCCCATCCGAAGGTGCTTGCGATACGTCCGCTTGACCTCCACGAACCGGCTCTGTCCCGGTCCGAACTTGAGCGTGTTGTCCTGGAGCGGACACTCCCCGCCCTTGTCACAGATCGGGCAGTCGAGCGGATGGTTGATCAACAGAAACTCGAGAATGGCGTGCTGCCCGGCCTTGGCCTTCTCGGACACGGTGTACACGACCATGCCGTCCCCCGCCTCCTGCGTGCAGGACGTGACGAGCTTGGGCATCTTCTCGACTTCGACCAGGCATACCCGGCATGCCCCAAGCGGTTCCATGCGATCGTGGTAGCAGAATGTGGGGATGTCGATCCCGGCGTGCGTCGCCGCGGTGTAGATTGTGGTCCCCTTCGGTACGGCGATCTCCTTCCCATCGATCGTCAGGCGGACGGTCGTCACCGGAGGTGCACTGCTCATCGGCTCGGCTCCCCTTCGGCCATCACACCGACCCGCCGGCGGCGACCGGCTCGGAGACGATGTCGCACGTTCCGGTCTTGATGTGATGGATGTATTCGTCCCGGAAATACTTGAGCGATGCCCGAAGAGCCGGCGGCACGCTCTCGCCGAGCGCGCACAGGCAGATGCCCGTCATCTGCTGCGCAATGCCGTCCATCAGCTCCAGGTCTTCCATGCGGCCGTGCCCGTCGAGAACGCGGTCGAGGATCTGGCTGAGCCAGACGGTCCCTTCGCGGCACGGAGTGCATTTGCCGCAGGACTCGTCACGGTAAAACTCGATCGTCCGGCGGATCACGGCGGGGATGCAGGTGGTATCGTCCATGACGATGATCGCGCTCGAGCCGAGCATGGATCCAAGCTTGGCGAGCGAGTCGAAGTCCGCCGGGGTATCGAGGTGGTCCGCGGTCAGAATTGCCGCCGACGATCCTCCTGGGAATACCGCCTTGAACTTCCGGCCGGGGCGGAGTCCGCCCGCGTGTTCAAAGATGATCTCCCTGAGCGGCGTCCCGATCGGGAGTTCCTTCACGCCGGGCCGGACCACGTGCCCCGAGACCGAATAGAGAATCGGCGGCCCGTAGGCCTTGTAGCCGTCGACCCCCAATCGCACGATGTGGGGAATGTGGGCGATGGTCTCCGCGTTGTTGAGCACGGTTGGCCGGCCGTACAAGCCCTCCACCGCCGGGTAGTACGGTGGCTTGACCCGCGGCTCTCCCCGGCGCCCTTCCAAACTTTCAAGCAGCGCCGTCTCCTCGCCGCATTCGTAGGAACCTGCGCCGCGGTGGATGACGACGTCCAGATCGAATCCGGTGCCGAGAATATTCTTGCCGAAGAACCCCCGGGCGTAGGCGCCGTCGAGTGCCCGGCTCATCCGCTCGTGGCCGACGAACATCTCGCCACGCATATAGATGAAAGCCCGATGCACCTGGTTCGCATACGCGGTGATGAGCACGCCTTCGAGGATCTGGTGCGGATCGCCTTCGATCAGCCAGCGGTCTTTGAAGGTCCCGGGTTCGCCTTCGTCGGCGTTGACGACCAGGTAGCGCACGTCGCCCTCGCGTTTCGGGGTCAGCCGCCACTTGCGCCCGGCCGGGAATCCCGCGCCGCCGCGGCCGCGCAAACCGGACGCCTCGACCATCGCCACAAGCTCGTCGGGCGTGAACTCCCTGAGCGCACGGGTCGCGGCCTCATACCCGCCGGTGGCGAGGTACTCTTCGATCGCCTCGCGGCCGGGCCGGCCCACGTACTTCAGGAGCAGCGGCTCCGGCATGCTCAGCGCAGCTCCTTGAGCAACTCGTCGATCACCGCGGCAGTCACGCGAGGATGCCGGGTCGCGTCGGCGAGCAGCACCGGGGCCTCCTCACACGCGCCCAGGCACTCGACCGCTTCGACGAGCACCCGCCCATCCGGGGTCGTCTGCCCGGGCGAGACCCCGAGACGCTCGCAGACGTGGTGCAGCACCTGCTCGGCCCCGTTGAGGTAGCACGAGACGTTGGTGCACACGCGAACCTTGTGGCGGCCCACCGGCTCCGTGAAGAACATCGAATAGTAGCTGGCGACGGAGGCCACCTCGGTCGCGGACAGGTCAAGGGCGTCGGCCACGTCCTCCATCGCCTCGGAGCTGAGGTATCCGACCTGATCCTGCGCCGCGTGAAGCGCTGGCAGGAGGGCCGATTGGGCGCGGGGATACAGCCCACGCAGCCGCGCGATCTCCCCAAGCGTCGCGTCCGACAGCACACGCGCGGTCATCGGTCGACATCACCCAGCACGATGTCAATGCTGGCGATCGCCACGACGATGTCGGCCAGCGGCCGCCCCTCGACCATCGCTGGCAGCGTCTGGAGATTGTAGAACGACGGCGCGCGGACGTGCACGCGCACGGGCTTGTTGCTCCCGTCGCTCACGACGAAGTAGCCCTTTTCGCCCCGCGGCGACTCCGTGGCCACGTAGGTCTCCCCGGCTGGCGGGTGCATCCCTTCGCTCACCAGCTTGAATTGGTGGATCACGGCCTCCATGCTGCGCGCCAGTTCCGCGCGTGGCGGCAGGGCGACCTTGCGGTCATTCACAATCACGGGGCCGTCCGGCATCCGGTCGAGCGCCTGGAGCGCGATCCGGCGGGCCTGCCGCATCTCCTCCATCCTCACGCGGTAGCGGGCGAACGCGTCGCATCCGGTCTCCACGGCGACGTCGAACTCGAACTCCTCGTACCCGCCGTAGGGCAGGATCTTGCGGACGTCGTGCGGCACCCCGGACCCCCGGAGCACTGGCCCCGTCCCGCCGAGCGCAATCGCGTCCTCCCGAGAAAGGAGGGCCACATTGTCGAGCCGCTGCCGCCAGATCAGATTGTCTGTCAGCAGGCCGTCGTACTCGTCGACATTGCGGGCCACCTCGTCGAGCCACGCTCGGGCCGCGGCCATGAACCCGTCCGGGAGATCCTCGGCAACGCCGCCGACGCGGAAGTAGCCGGGCATCATGCGCTGTCCGGAAACCATCTCGGAGAGGTCCAGAAACTTCTCGCGATCTTGAAGGCAGTACAGAAACACGCTGCTGACGTTCAGATCCATCGCGGCCGAGCCAAGGTACACCAGGTGGCTCGCGATCCGGTTCATCTCGCTCATCAGGATCCTGATGTACCGCGCCCGCGGCGGTGGCTCGAGCCCGAACAGGCGCTCCACGGACTGATAGAACGCCATTTCCTCGTTGTAGTTGGAGAGGTACTCGATCCGGTCCACCAGCGTGACATTCTGATGGTAGGTGCGGGTCTCCATCTCCTTCTCGATCCCCGTGTGGAGGTATCCCATCACGGGCGTGCACTTGAGGACGACCTCACCCTCCAACTCGAGCACCAGCCGGAGCACCCCGTGCGTACTGGGGTGCTGCGGACCCATGTTGAGCGTCAACGTCTCGATCGTCCCCAACCCGTCACCGCGGCGTCTTGCCGCCCGATCCCGCCGGACTCCCCGGCGGGAAGTACGGGATGATCTGACTCGGGACCTTCGGAATGTGCCCCTTGAACTCCACGGCTTCCTCAGACAACGAGAAGTCCCTCCGCAGCGGGTGCCCCTCCCAGTCGTCCGGCATCAATATCCGACGGAGGTCGGGGTGACCGTCGAAGACCACGCCGTACATGTCGTAGACCTCGCGCTCAGGGAACCCCGCGCCCGGATAGACGACCGTGGCACTCGGCAGCCGCGGTGGGTCTCCCACGGCCAACACCTTCACCGTCAGCCGCTCCGCGGCGCCCGCCTTGCCGAGCAGATACACGACCTCGAACCTTGGCTGCTTCGGCAGACGATCCCACGCCGTAACGTCCACGCAGGTGTCCAGCGCGAGCGTGTCGCGTGCAGCGCTGAGGACATCGAGCAACAGATCGGCAGGAACCTGGACGACGGCTCGGCCACGATCCTCGGCGGCCGTGACCCGATCCCACGGCACGGAGTGGCTTAATCGGTCGAGAATCGACGTCTCGCCCACGGCAGATCGCCCCGGCCTAGGTCGCGCGCGTCGCGGCGCCCCTCTGCTGGATCTTCCGCTGAAGGAGTTGCAGGCCGTGCAGCAGCGCTTCGGGGCGCGGTGGGCATCCGGCGACGTAGACGTCCACCGGCACAATCTTGTCGACCCCTTGCACCACGGCATAGTTGTTGTAGAGACCGCCCGTGCTCGCGCAGTCCCCCATCGAGATGACCCACTTGGGGTCGAGCATCTGGTCATAGATATGGCGAAGCACCGGCGCCATCTTCTGACTGACGCGCCCGGCCACGATCATCAAGTCCGATTGTCGGGGAGATGCCCGGAACAGTTCGGACCCAAACCGCGAGATGTCGAACCGCGGATCCGCCGCGCACATCATCTCGATCGCACAACACGCCAGGCCGAACTGCGCGGGCCAGACGGAGTTGCCGCGTGCCCACGCGACGAGCCTGTCCACAGTCGTCGTAAGGATGTTGCGTTCGAGATCCCGCTCAGAGGCGATCAGTCCCATTGCAGCGCCCCTCGCCGAAGAACGTAGAGGTAGCCGAGGACGAGCACCGCGAGAAATCCAAACATCTCGGCCAACCCCGAACGCCCGAGTTCACGCACGAGCACCGCCCACGGGTAGACGAACACGATCTCCACGTCGAAAAGAATGAAGAGCATCGCGATAAGATAGTAGTAGATCGGGATGCGTTCGCGGGCCGTCCCCACCGGCCACACGCCGGATTCATAGGGCAGGGATTTCTCCAGGCTCGGGCGGCGCGGGCCGAGGATCATGTGCAGCCCGAGCACCGTGCCGGCGAGCAAGACGGCAACAATAAGGTGCACCAGCACGGGGACGTATCCCGACATCTACACCCTCTTGACCCGGCCCATGCAGAACGGTGACGTCCGCGGCGTACCTGTCCGCCTACGTGGCTGCCGCACAATGCGATCTTCGTCAATGATTGCAGACGGGGCTCGCCGTGTCAAATACGCGGTTCATGATCCACTCGGCGCAGCCGGATCTGTTGCCGGGATCAATTCGGTTGCGGTAAGGGCGGGAGGACGTACTGTGTGGCCGACCAGGGCGTGGCCGATTGACTGGTGTCCAGTGCCGGTGTCACAGCACAAGGATGAACGTCATGAGACGCAGCGGTCGTGCGCGGCTGTAGTGCCGCGCGGGGCAAAGGCCCGGTGTTTCCGCGTGCTCGGAGCGGATCTCCATCTGCGTGACGAGGCGGCTGTGGTCGCCCCGGTAGAGTTCCTTAGCGGACTCGACCGGCAGGTCGGCCGAAGTGTACGCGGTTCGCTCCAACAGCGGCGGGGGCGAGCCCGTAGCAACACAAGCCGTGGGCCTCGAACTCGTCGCGCACCACTGGTTCAATCGAGTGCACGGCGCGCACCACGCGGATCCCGTACTCCTCATCGGGGGCAGTGGGTAACCCGCGCCCCAGGGCTTCCTGCTGTCTTCAGTCCCGGCAAGCGCCGCGCCCCCGCGCGCGGGGGGGCGCGGCGTACTCACCCCCCT
>DASPUZ010000103.1:0-23446 GCA_035622635.1 bacterium
ACGGGGCGCTCCCCGCGGTCGTGGCCGGGCTGACGCGGGCGCCGGTGATCGGCGTGCCGACGAGCGTCGGCTACGGCGCGCACCTCGGCGGGCTCGCCCCGCTCCTCACGATGCTCACCGCGTGCGCTCCGGGCGTCGCGGGCGTGAACGTGGACAATGGCCAGTGCCGGAGGTGGGAGCGGTGTCCGAAAAATCGGCTGCGGGTGCGTCGTGCCGAGCTTTGCGGGCCTCAGGGAGGGAACGAACGGGCTTCTGGGAGGCGGCGGGGAGGGCTCCGGACAGGAGAAGCCGGGTGGATACCTTTGCCAGGAGGAGTACAGGCGTCAAAACGGAAAACTCGGTGTATCGCGCGGAACGGGAATGTTGCCCGAGGTCCCATAGCGGCACCAGGTGTGTGAAGGAGAAGAGGTGGGGACATTGGCGACCTTAGCGACGCGGTTGATGGAGCAATTCTCCGTCGGGATGCGGGAGAAAGTGGGACAGGCGGCCGCGGCGATCATCGCCGCCAAGCAGCGCGGCGGACGAGTATTGGTAGCGACGGGGAGCGGGCCGAACCTGCATGAGGGAGTCACGACGCTGGTAGCGGAGCTCATCCGGCTCGGGGTGGTCGACGGCGTGCTGACGAGCTCTGCGGTCGTGGCCCACGAGATGGCGGGGACGTTGGACAGGGTGCGGCGGGTGTCCGGGGCAGCGCTGGGACTGCCGGGGCACCTGCTCCCGCGGGAGGGAGTATTTGAGACTACGATGATGACTCGGAAGGCGCTGGAAGCGGTGGCTGCGGAACTGCCGGTGGACAGGGACCTGTACGCCAGGGCGGCAGAGCTTCCAGGGGCAGTCATCATCAAGGCCGCAGGCAACATGGGCTATCCCATGGGATTGCGGACGGAACGGCTGGCACGGGAGTGCCTTGCGCTCGCCCAGGGGGTCGGGGAACCGTTCGAAACGTTGGTAGGGGCGGGGTGTCATCCACTGACGATGCTAGGAGCGGGGGCACGCCGAGGAGTCCCGGTGATGGTGACCATCCCGCAGCTCATCGGGGGGGGTATGGTGGGTACGGCGATCGGCGACAGCATTCCCATCGCCCAGCGCGCAGCGCGGAACGCGCAAATGCTGGCCGAATCGGATGTCATCATCGAGTCGGCAGTGGCTTACACGCAGGAGATCCATGGTGGCGGCTTTGATCTCCACCTGGGACACGGACTGTGGTCGGCATGGGAAGGGTTACCGTCTTATCGGCTGGATGGAAAGGTGCTGATTCGCATCGACCTGGATCCGCAGCTAGAGCAGGCGTGGCGGATGGAGCGGGACGGAGGGGCGATACAGCGGGCAATCGATGAAGGCCTGCCGAAGGCGAAGGTGACGGGGCTGCCGTTTCGCATGGAGATGTCGGGATTTGCACGGCTGGAGGGTAGTCTGCCGATCGTCGGAGACATCGGGGCGGTCTGGCCGGTTTTGGCAGAGACCGTTGCAGAAGCGCTGGGGCTGAGCCTGGAGTTCCAATCTGCACCGCAGGAGACACCGGAAGGCCAGCGGATGCGCGATTGGATCGTGGAGCACGTCACCCCGGTCGACCGTGCCCTCGTGTACGCCGCGATTCACCAGCAGTGGGGCCGGGCGCTCGTCCATTCCAGCGCTTAGCCACGACCTCACGTGACGGTCCGAGGGAGCATGGGCTCACCGCCCGCTAGGGTGTAGCGATTCGTCCGGCCTCGGAGCGCCCGGACGCCTGGACCTGGGTGACGCTCGGCCCGTTAGCCTCGTGCTCTTCTTCCTGATGCCCTTTGTGGTAGCCATCGCGATCAGCTAACCCGGTCTCGGCTCGCGCGAAATGGACGTGCTCGAATGCTCGGTCGCGGTCACTGCGGCCGCGAAAGTAGCGGTCCTGGATCTTCGCCGGGGTCAAGTTTTCCAGCAAGCGCCACCCGATGGGCTCGAGGTCGGAAGCGAGTCTCGCCGGTTCGAAGCTCGTGATCATCGGCTCCCCGACCGCTCCACGATCTCCAACATGCGCCGCACACGTTGCGGTGCCTTGTCCGTACGAAGGCGGCGGGATCGAGATAGTCGAAGACGATCTCGCTGTCTCGCGAAACGACCGCAACCAGGTGACGTAGCGTTTCGAGCACGACCTCACCTGTCAAATAGTATGTGACGCCGAGCCAGCAGTCACGCGGAGTCCCGAAGGCGTCTTTGGTGTCCGATACGAGGGTGCTGGCGAACATCAGATTGACCCAGGTGCCGTCAACTGCCGGGCTGCCCCGTCGTCGGGCAATGCATGGCGCAATGCTGCCGAAAGGAGCGCGCAATTCATGCTCTTCACGCCCCCAGCCCTAGGCTCGGCGCGCTCTGTCTCCTTCGCCGTTGGTGTCGCAGTCTGCGTGGGTCTCGGCCTGATGTATTTGTACGTACGCAGGGCGATTGCCCGCTCGGTTCGGTTTGCTCCGCTCACCGGCGTCGAGAGCATGGCAGGCCGCGACGCCGTGGTTGTGACTCCGCTGCGCCCCGCAGGCACTATTCGATATCAAGGCGAATTCTGGCGTGCCGCGGCCGGGAGGCCGATCGAACAGGGGGTGCGCGTGAGAATCATACGCGTCGAGCGCCAACCGGAAGGGCTCACGGTGATCGTGGAAGAGACGTCTTCTCCTCTATCGGAGACGTGAGACATAGAGGAACTGGGGGGAACCGCGCTGTCCGAGGAAGGCCGGGCGGGCCACCCCTCGCGGTTAGCGAGACGGAGTCTCTTCGCGCAGCATTCGCTCGCGGATCAGCGCAACGGGGATCGATCCGTACGACAGTAGTCGATCGTGAAACGTGCGCAGGGCAAATCCGGGCCGGGACGAGAGCGTACGTCGGAGCGCGTGGATCGCGTCGGTGCCGACGAGGTACATGAGCGCAGCACCCGGGAACATGCTGTTCTTCACGGCTTCGGCGCGGGCTGCAGCGGGAGACATGCCGACACGGTCGCGGTACTGCGCAACTGCGTCGTCCAGCGAGAATCGACCTTGGTGCAGGCGCACGTCCACGAGGGCGCGGACGGCCTGCCTGAGACGCGCATGACGCTGCGCATACTGCTCGAGGGGCTCGAGGAAGCGTGTTTCCCCCATCAGGTCCGTCGCGTAACACGCCCACCCCTCCGCCATCGTGCCACCGCAGAACATGCCGATCCGCGAGGCGCAGTCCACCGCCGCGACCTGACCGATCCGGGACGCGGCGCGGTAGGCGTTCCAGTTCTGCACATGGTGGCCGAGTCCGCCGTGGTGGATCACGTGGTTGAGCTTGATGACGCTGTCATTGACCGCCCGAAGCCGACGGACCTGCTCGTCCGACGGCATCGCGGGTTCGACCGGCAGCACGTAGTAGTCGACGACCGTCGCCCGGTCGAACGGAGCCGGAGACCGGTAGGCCAGAAAATAGAGCGAGGGGGCCGCCGCCTGTACCCACGCGGGCTGCGGCACGTAGCGCAACGGATAGTTGGGCCAGCTGACGAGGTCGTGCGCGAGCGCGGCATCCTGGGCCTGCCGCCAGAACTCTTCGTAGCGCGCGTAGTACTCTTTCGCGGACGCATGTCGGTCGAGGAGTTGATCGAGCGCGTCTTGCGGCGTTCGCGCGCCAAACCGACCGGCGCCTGCGGCGAGCGCACGTTCGCAGCAGACGATCTGCTCTTCCGCGTAGGCCGCAATGTCGTCCGCGCTCTCGCCTAAACAGTGGCCGCAACGCAGCAGCAGGTCGAGCGCGACGTCCCCGCACGCATAGTCGTTCGTCGCACGCGCCCGGAGATCGGCCTCCAGATGGTGCGTGAACTCGGCGAACGCCGCCGAGGCGCGATCCGCGGCAGCGCGCAACCGCGGATGCGCGATGTCCGCGTCGTGCAGGAGCCGATCGATTCCCTCGCCGAGCAGGACGCGGGCGCCGGCACATTCGCGGACCGCGCGATCGATCCAGGCGGCGGGCGCCTGCCGGACGTTCTGCCGCCCTTGGGCCAGCAGTGCCGGCACGGCAGCGAGCCTGGCCGTGGCGCGTTCGAGGCGGTCCAGAAGCGGCGCGAACGGGCTGACGAAGAGCGCGATCGCGCCGAACACCGCTTCCCCGGTGTACACACAGGGATTCCCCCGGTGAAAGTGCGACGACTCAAACTCCCATCGTTGGATCCTGAGATAGCCGTCTGCGAGTCGGCGGTCCGTCTCCTCGCTCTCGGTCAGCGGTTCCTCGGGTAGCCCGCGGAGTTCCACCTGCAGCGCGTCCATCGTCCCAACCGTCTCGTCCACGCCGCGCACCGAATAATCCGGCAGCCGATCGTCGTGATCATGCACCCCCGTGAACGTGGCGTTGACCGGGCGATGCCGGTAGTACGCTGCGAAGAACCGGTCCAGCCAACCGCTGAACGCCGGCGCCACGGTCAAGACCCCAGAGGGAGCGATACCCAACGGCCCTCGCGGAACGACCGCTCGACCGCGTTGATCACCTGCTGCACCCACGCGCCGTCTTCGAAGTTACCCTGGTTGCGCGGCCCACCGTCCCGAATCTCGTCGATGAAATCCTTGATGAGATTCGCGTAGAACAGCGATCGCCACGACTCGCGCGGGTGCCCGTCCCGCGGGTAGAACCGACCCGGGATCTCGAGCTGCCTGAACTCCACGGCATCCGGCGTGGCAACCCTGATCGTCTCGGCGATCCCCCACTCCTCGACGAGGCGGCAGATGATCGCGCCGCGCGCGCCGTAGAGGCGCGCTTCGATGCCTGGATAGTTGCCGATGGTCACGAAGCTGCTCTGGATGGAGCCGATTGCGCCGTTGGCGTACTCCCCGATGAAGATGTCGCCGTCGTCGATGTTCATGCGCATCATGCGTCCGGTGGCGCGCACCATGCGTTCCGGGACAAAGTTGCGCATCGTGCCCACGACGCGCGTGTAGTCGGCGCCCACCCACCAGTGGCCGATGTCGATGACCGGCGCGCCGTACCCTTCGAGCGACGACGTCTGCAGCACGGCCTGGTCCGCCGTATGGTCGACCTGGCGGAGGGGAACGGCCGGATCGAGCCACTGTGAGTTCTGCTCGTACCCATTGAAGATGAACGGCGTTCCGACGAACCCTTCCTCCAAAAGCGCTCTGGCGTACTGGACGCCGGGGCTGTATCGGAACGTAAACCCGAGCTTCGTCTTCAGGCCCTTCCGCTTCGCCACGACCGCGAGGCCCTGTGTCTGCCTGAAGTCGTACGCGACGGGTTTCTCGCACAGCACGTGCTTGCCGGCGTCCACCGCCGACGATGCCAGTTCAAAGTGGGTGTGCGACGGTGTGACGATGTCGATGACGTCGAGATCCGGACGTCCGACCATGGCCTGCCAGTCGGACGTGGCCTCGGGGATCCCGAACTGCGCTGCGAACTCGCTTGCCCGCGCGCCTTCAGGGTCGCAGATCGCCACGACCTTGGCGCGCGGATCGCGCTGCCACCCGGGGATGTGGGCGAACTTCGCCCAGTTGCCAGCGCCAAGCACTCCGATTCGCAGGACGGAGTCGTTCATCGCGGGTCTCCTTTTCTGCCGGCGTGCCCGACCCCGGATACGGCTGGCCGAGACACTACCGTTCACTCATTCGCGGTTGCGGCCCGGGCGTCGCCGCGTCCGAAGGCGCCTCGGGGGTGGAGAGCGCCTTCAACGCTCGTTCGATCGCGGACGTGATCGCGTCGGCGTCGAGGCCACGGCGGACATAGTGGTCGATGATCGTCTCCTGGAGCACCAGCGGATCGCGGCCGCGGATTGCGTCGATGAGACGCCTGTGGAACGTGACGACGTCCTCGACCGTGGCGTGGCTGCGTTCGACCGCGACCAGCATGAGAGCGCCTATCTGACCGTTGAGGCTGGTCCACAGGTTGAGCAGGCGGGGCGATCCAGCGCGTTCCACGAGCAACCGGTGCAGCGCGAGGTCGACTTGAATGATCCGGGGGAAATCATCCGGAATGCGACAGGCCTGCATCTCCGCGAGCAGCGTCTCCATAGCGGCCACGAGCGCATCGTCGAGGTACTGCCACCCAAGCCGCACGGCGAATCCCTCGAGCAACGCCCGTACCATCTTCAAATCGAGCGCATCGGACGGGGACGGTCGCGTGACAAATGTGCCTCGGCGCGGCTCTGTGACCACAAGCCCCCGTTGTTGCAGCATCAGGAGGGCTTCGCGGACGGTCGTGCGGCTCACCCCGAGGTTGGCGGCGATCGTCGCTTCAACCAGCCGCTCACCGGGCAACATCTGCCCCGAGAGGATGGCGTCCTCGAGGCTTTTGCATGCGTCATCGACGACACGGAGGCGTGTCGGGCGGCGAAGTTTCAACGGTTGCGCAGTCATCGGCCCCACCCCGGCGGTGCACGGCATCTGTGGTCGCGCTTGTTCGTTTCCCTGCCGGCCGCAGCCTCGCTCGCTAGCCCGGCCGACCTGATCGCATTGAAAACAGGCCCAGCCGGGCGTAGCTGATACGAGTCAGTATTTAAATCGACTGTGGACTGTCGACAACTTTGATGCTATCATCCAGGCAACGGCTGTCAATACATGATGGTGCCGGAACCACGTTCACGCCGCCTCACGCGAGGTGTCTCTCGTGACTCCGGAATCCCTGGCGGAACTCAAGCGGAGGGCATGCTGCGGCATCGACGAGGCGGCCCCGACCCTCACCGACGTCTCTCGGCGCATCTGGGCCAACCCGGAAGTCGCATTCGAGGAGCACAAGGCGTCCGGCTGGCTCGTCGAGGTACTTGAGCGGGCTGGGTACGCGGTTGAGTCCGGGGTCGGCGGGCTTCCGACGGCGTTTGTAGGGACGCGGTCGGGGTCCGGGCATGGCCCAACCGTCGGAGTGTTCAGCGAGTACGACGCGCTACCAGAGCTCGGTCACGGCTGCGGCCACAACTTGCTGGCAATTTCCGGGGTTGGCGCGGGAATCGGGCTCGCAGCCGTGATCGACGAGCTCCCGGGTAGGATCCGTGTGTACGGGACGCCTGCCGAGGAGGGCCCGTCCGGCAAGACGTTGCTGCTTCGAGCCGGCGTGTTCGACGGGCTCGACTACGCGCTGATCTTCCACCCGAGCGACGATGCCAACGTCCTCGAACGCATGCGGACAGGCCAGGGCATCACCTTTGTGTTCAGCGGGAAGCACGCTCACGCGGCCTCGAATCCCGACCTTGCAATCGACGCCCTCAACGGCGTGCTTGCGTTGTTCAACAACGTCAACCTGCTCCGGCAGCACTTCCGGCCCGATGTCAGCGTGACCGGCAGCATCCCGGACGGCGGCGGACGACGCGCATTTCCCGTGACGGCAACTGCGCGCTTTGTCGTGCGGGTGTTTGAGGGCGAGAGCGATTTCGTCGCGCTGCGCGAGATGGTCGTCAACTGTGCGCGGGGCGCGGCGCTGGCCACGCGCACTCAGTTGGCGATCGAGTACGGCATCCTGGAGCGGGGGATGAAACTCAACGAGACCGTGACTCGGCTCGCCGTCGAGAATGCGCGGCAGGTCGGCATCGATCTGGGGCACCGCGTGACGATGGGCGGCATGTCGGACTTCGGCAACGTCTCCCACCTAGTCCCGGCGACCCACTTCAGCACCGCGACGTGGCCGGCCGGCGTGACGGCGCACACGCCGGAAGCGGTCGCTGCGAGTTGCCGGCCAGGCGCGTTCGAGGCCGCGCTCGCTGCGGCAAAGATCGAGGCTATGACGGCGATCGACATCTTGGGGCGCCCGGAAGAGGCCGAGCGGGCGCGGCGGGAGTTCGCGGAGAACGACCTCGGCCTGATTCCCATTTGTCCAGAGTGAAAGTGACCGTTAGCCGTGCCGTTTGCAGGGTAGCGGTGCCGGGGATCCGAATGCCCCGCACGTTCTGGGCGTATCCTGCCCGCTGGGCAGGCGTCACGCCGGTAGGATCCACCAAGTTCTCCAACGGCGGAGAGGAGGAGGCAGTATGAGGATCCCAACTACGCAATCCCCGAAGGGGGAGGGGCGACGCATTCGGAGTGGTACCGCTCGCGTGTCGCGGCGGACGTTTGTGAAGATCGCGGCGGCCGCGGGGATTGCGGCGTCGCTCGGCGAGACTCTCGGCGAGACCGGGCGGACGCTGGCGGCGGGCGCGGGTCAGGGGGGAGAGCTGTTTTACGCCCTGTCCACCAAGTTCGACACACTCGACCCGAACGTTACCACGTTCTCGGATGTGGCGCGCATCGCCTATCACATCTTCGATCCGCTGGTGTGGGAGTCGAAGGCCGGCGTGTTCGTGCCGGGGCTGGCCGAGCGGTGGGAAGTCAATGCGAACGCCACCCAATACACGTTCCATCTGCGGCGTGATGTCAAGTTCCACGACGACACTCCATTCAACGCCGACGCCGTGAAGTTCACGTTCGATCGGATCGTCGATCCGAACCTGAAGTCGCAGTCGGCGTTCTCCGCAATCGGCCCGTACGACAGCAGCGTGGTCCTCGATCCGTACACGGTCGTGGTCAAGTTCAAGGAACCGTACGCGCCGTTTCTCGCCTCGGTGGCGCAGTCGATCCTTGCGCCGGTGTCACCGGAGGCGGTCAAGAAATACGGCAATGACTTCGGCACGCACCCGGTCGGGACGGGCCCGTTCAAGTTCGATTCTTACGCGACCGACAGCGCCGTGCGCGTCGTCCGGAACTCCGGTTACCGGTGGGCGCCGTCGATCTTCAAGACACGCGGCCCCGCCCTGCTCGACGCGATCACGTTCCGGATCATCCCGGAGGCGACGACTCGCTTGGCCGCGCTCAAATCGGGGGAGGTGCAGATTATCCAGGACGTCCCTACGCAGGAGTACCAGAACGTCCAGCGCGACACCTCGATCCAGTTGCTGCAGGGGCTCATGACTGGGTCAGGCTGGACGATGATGATCAACGTGACCAATCCGCCGACCGACGACGTGCGCGTCCGGCAGGCGCTGCAGTGGGGCGTCGACAAGACCGCGATGAACAGGGCCGTGTGGCAGGGCGTGTACAAGCCGGCCAGCAGCATCCTGACCGCGGCGACCTTCGGCTACGATCCCGCCACACGCAACGTCTATCCCTACGATCCAAAGAAGGCGGGCGCCGTGCTGGACCAGGCCGGATGGAAGATGGGGTCCGGGGGCGTGCGCCAGAAGAACGGGCAGGATCTGACGCTTGGGATGTACTATCGAGCCGACAACTCCGATTTCACGAACATGGCGACGTTTCTCCAGAGCATGTACGCGCAGATCGGGATCAAGATCGATCTTCACGGCTTGTCGCAGGGCGGATACTTCTCTGCCGTGCGCGCCGGCCAGCACCACCTGCAGTTCTGGTGGGAGCCCGATCTGGACCCGGACGTCGTGCGCATCCTGCTGTACTCCAAGAACGCGGACGGTGGGACGAACCGCAATCGCTACAAGAACGCCGAAATGGACAAGCTGATCGACGACGCTGCGGCGACCACCGATCCGGCCAAGCGGAAGCAGCTCTATTCCGAGATCCAGATGAAGACGTTGCGGGAGTCGGTCATGGTCGCATTCGCCGACCCGCTCGACCTCTTTGCTTACCAGAAGGGCAAGATCGACGGCGTCGTGCTCGACTGGTCGGCGACCGATGTGCTCTGCCACGGCGTATCGTTGCGGAAATGAGGCGCCGCTCGCGTTGACCCCGCTGCGGAGCCCTGCGGAGGGCCCGGCCGTGCGGCCGGGCCCTCGCTTTGCGGCACGGCCGCACCCGCGGGCCGTCCGCAGCCAGATGACGCCCTGCCGCCAATGCTGAAGTACGTCCAGCGCCGGCTCGCCCTTGCGGTGCCGACGGTCATTCTGACGTCGATGGTGGTCTTCTTGATGCTGTTTCTCATCCCCGGCGATCCCGCGTCCATCTACATCGGCGAGCAGACGGCGACGCCGGAGCGGCTGGCGCAGATCCGTCACGTCATGGGCCTCGACCGTCCACTCTACGTGCAGTACGGTGACTTCGTTTGGCACGCGCTCCACGGCGACCTCGGACGGTCGCTGCAGACCAACCGCCCCGTGACCGTGGAGATCGGGTCACGATTCCCGAGCACCCTTGAGCTTGCCGCGACGGCGATGGCGATTGCCGGGGTACTGGGATTCGGCCTCGGCCTCCTCTCGGCGCTCCGGCGGAGCAGCATCGTCGACACGCTCTCGATGATGGTCGCGCTGTTCGGCGTATCGGTGCCGGTCTTCTGGCTCGCGTTGCTCCTCATCATGCTGTTTTCGGTTCGCCTCGGCTGGCTGCCGGCGACCAGCGAGTCCGGGCTCCGCGGTCTCGTGCTTCCCGCGGTGTCGCTCGCGTTGCTGTCCGCGGCGACGCTCGCCCGTTTGATGCGCTCGAGCATGCTCGAGGTGTTGCGGCTCGACTTTCTGACGACGGCGCGCGCCAAGGGGTTGCGTGGCGCCGTCGTGGTGCTGCGTCACGCCCTCCCGAACGCGATCATCCCGGTGATCACCGCCATGGGGCTACAGTTCGGGAGTCTGCTGAGCGGCGCCGTGCTCACCGAGACGATCTTCGCTCGGCCCGGGCTCGGGAAACTCGTCGTCGACTCCATCCAGAACAAGGACTTGCCCACGGTGCAGGGCGTCATCCTCGTGCTCGCGCTCGTCTACGTGGCGATGAACTTGCTGGTCGATCTTTCGTACGCGTTCATCGACCCGAGGATCCGGTTCGAATGAGCGTGCTCCAGGCCTCCGAGCCGGTGCGGCCCCCGCGCAGCCTGTGGCGTGACGCACTCCACCGTCTGTTTCAAAACAAGGGAGCCGCGGCGGGCGGGATCGTTTTCCTCCTGATCGTGGGCGCGGCGGTGGCCGCCCCGCGTCTCACACCGCACGACCCGATCCGGCTCAACGTCTCGGAGTCCCTCGATCCTCCCGGTGCCCGCCACTGGCTCGGGACCGATCAGTTCGGCCGAGACATCCTCACCCGGATCATCTACGGCGCGCGCGTCTCCACGGCGATGGGGTTCGTAGCCGTGACGATCTCGGTCGCGGGTGGTTCGGTGCTCGGCCTCCTGTCGGGGTACTACCGCGGTACCGTTGACATGACGATCATGCGCCTGGTGGACGTCATGCTGGCGTTTCCCGGGATTCTGCTCGCGCTCGTCATCATCGCCGTGCTCGGGCCCAATCTGAGTAGCGCGATGATCGCGGTCGGCGTGTCCGGCATGCCGGTGTTCATTCGAGTCGTGCGGAGCGCAGTGCTCTCGGTGCGCGAGTTTCAGTACGTCGAGGCCGCGCGGGTCGCGGGGTGCGGCGACCTGCGGATCATCTTCCGGCACGTGCTGCCGAACGTGTTGTCCCCGGTCATCGTGCTCGTGACGCTGGGGATCCCCGGCGCGATCATCTACGGCGCCGCGCTCAGCTTCCTCGGGCTGGGCATCCGGCCGCCCACGCCGGACTGGGGCGCGATGCTCAGCGACGGTCGGGCGTTCATGGGCACGGCGTGGTGGCTGTCCACGTTCCCCGGGCTTGCGATCGTGGTCATGGTCATGGCGATCAATCTGTTCGGAGATGGGTTGCGGGACGCGCTGGACCCGCGCCTGAAGCTGTGAGCATCGGAGGCGGGGGGATGGCACGGATCGTCGTGGTGGGATGCGGTGGGATCGGAGGATTGGCGGGACTCTACATGGTCAGGGCCGGCGAATCGGTGCTTTTCGTTGATCAAAACGCGGACCATGTCCGGGCGATCCAACGCCGAGGTCTCTCCGTCAACGGCGTGTACGGGCCGATGGCGATCGGTCCTCAGCGGGCCTGCACGCCCGCCGACCTTTCCGAGCCGCTGGACGGGCTCGTCTTCCTCGCCTGCAAGTCTCAGGCCACCGCGACAGCGGTCACGGCATTGCTGCCCCATCTGACCGCGGCGTCGTGCATTGTCTCGCTTCAGAACGGTATGAACGAGGCAACGATCGCCGGTCTCGTTGGGCGTGAGCGCACCATGGGAGCGCTCCCCGATTATGGCGGCGCCTATCTGGAGCCCGGCGTGCTGGAAGCGGTGCACGAGGGGACCGTCTATGTGGGAGAGCTCGACGGTCGCTTCACGCCGCGCGCGCGAGAAGCCGCCCGGCTGCTGGGGATCGGACCGAACAAGTGTGAACTGCTGGACGACATCGTCGGTCGGCTGTGGACGAAACAGGTGTACAACTCGCACGTCGTGCTGACGGCGTTGGTTGACGCCCCCCTAGTGGACGTCCTGGGGAGCAAGAAGGTGCAGCGTTTGGGAGGGGTCCTGGTTCGTGAGGCGATGCGAGTCTCGGACGCGGCGGGCGTGCAGCTGCGGCGCGATGCCTGGTTCGACCCCGCGCTCTATCATCCCGGCACGCCCGACGAGACCGAGCGGTTGCTCGGGGCGTACGACAAGCTTTGTGCGCACCTGGGCGGGCATCAGGTGCGGGAAGAGGCGGGAGACTATCGGTACGTCAAGAAGGCCAGCGGGATCCACTGGGACATCGTGTATCGCAAGCGGAAGAGCGAAGCGGCGTTCTTGACCGTGGCTTGCGTGGCAAACCGGTACGGGGTGCAGGTCCCGCTGAATACGCGACTCGTCGGCATGATCGGAGAGATCGAAGACGGGCGGCGCCGACTGGGATGGCACAACGTGGACGAACTCGCGGGGTTCGCAGAGACACTCGGGGAGACGCTGCCCTGACCCGCAGGGACGCGCGAACCGCCCCTCGGGCGCGGCGAGGAGGATAGGAGATGCAACCGGCTTCGGTTTCTGAGCCACAGATCGTTCGGTGCGGCACGCTCATCGACGGCGCGGGGGAAACTCAGCGGAACATGGCCCTAAGCGTGGTCGGCGGTCGAATCACGAGTGTCACTCCATGGAGCGATGTCCGGCCTCCCGCCGGCGCCCGAACGGTGGACGCCGGATCGATGACGGTGTTGCCGGGTCTGTTCGATTGTCACGATCACTTGGCTACTCCGGGTCTGAGCCTTGCCGAGCGTGTCGCCACTCCGCCGTCTCTCCACGTTCTTCGTGTCGCGGAGGTGATGCGAAGCATCCTGCAGGCGGGGTTCACCACAGTTCGGGATGCGGGCGGCCTCGACCTGGGGCTCAAGATGGCTGTGGCGGAAGGTCTGCTCGCCGGCCCCCGTGTGCTCATCAGCCTCGCCATCATCACCCAGAGCGCAGGGCTCTCAGACTATACGAACGCCGTCGGCTTCAACACGGACGTGCTGCGGCTGCCGGGGGCTCCCGACGGCGTTTGCGACGGCGTGGACCAACTGCGGGCGATGACGCGACGGCTCATCAGGGCCGGGGCAGATTTCATCAAGATCGCGACAACCGGCGGGCTGAGTTCGCGAATCAGCGGTGTGCTCACACGCGAGTTCACGTTTGACGAAGTCGGGGCGGTCGTCGACGAGGCACGGGCGTTCGGCAAGCCGGTCGCCGCGCACGCGTACGGCGGCGAGGGGCTTCGGAATGCGCTCCGGGCCGGCGTGCACTCGGTGGAGCACCTGGGACCGTTGGACGACGAGGATATTGCGACGATGCTGCGCCAGGGGACCTATCTCGTGCCGACCCTTCTCAACATGCACGTCCGCCGCGAGATGGCCCGGGACCCCGGCAGCCTATCGCCGTATAGCGTCCAGAAGGCCGAAGAGCTGGCCCCCTTGCAGCGGAGCGCGTTTGTCCGCGCGCACCGCGCGGGGGTACGGATTGCAGCCGGGACCGACTCGCGTGGATTGCGCCAGGGCGGCAACGCCCGCGAACTGAGTCTCCTGGTGGAATATGGTATGAGTCCCGCCGAGGCGATTCGCGCGGCGACGTCGGTGGCCGCGGGGTGCTGCAACATTCCGGATACCGGTACGCTCAGGCCGGGCATGCGTGCGGACCTGATCGCGGTCGATGGCGATCCGCTGGAGGACGTGGGGGTTCTCCAGGACGCCGATCGGATCGTCCTCGTGATGCGCGACGGCCGCGCGTTCAAGAACCGAATCGGCTGAGGAGGGTGGGCATGACCACGGAGTTCTCTGGAAAGGTCGTCATCGTATCGGGAGCGGCGCAGGGTATCTCGAGCGTCATCCTGCGGCGGTTCGCCCAGGACGGCGCGCGTGCAGTGGTCGCGGATATCGACGAGGAACGTGCCGAAGCCGGCGTGCAGGATCTCAGCGCGCGAGGGCTCGACGTGCGCTTCATTCGCACGGACGTGCGGGATAGCACGCAGGTCAACGCGATGGTCGATCGGGTGATGGAACAGTGCGGGCGCATTGACGTCCTCGTGCACGGGGCGGGGGTAGGCGTGCACAAGGAGATCGTGGACCTGTCCGACGACGAGTGGGATCTGCAGATCGACGTGCAGTTGCGTGGCGCGTTCCTGTTGAGCCGGGCGGTCGGCCGCCGGCTGATCACGCAGGGACAGGGCGGTCGGATCATCTTGATTGGCTCGACCTCCGGCAACAACGCGCGGGTCCGGGGCGGCCCTCACGCGGCGTCGAAGGCGGGGGAGATCCAGCTTGCCCACGTGCTGGCGATGGAGATGGGACGGTACGGTGTTACGGTGAACGTCGTGTCGCCCGGCTTGACCAACATCGCGGGGATCTCGCGCTCGATGCAGACGCCGGAGTACCAGCGCGCGTTCATCGCGCAGGTGCCGCTTGGACGCCTCGCCACACCGGACGAAATCGCCGATGCGGTGCTGTTCTTCGCTTCCGACCGTGCGCGGTTCATCACGGGCCAGGTCCTCTGTGTCGACGGGGGGTACTCCGCGGGCAAGCTGGCGGTGCAGGGGCCGAGCGTCGACGCGTTCTACGGACAGGTTCGCTAGGGTCGGTAGGGACACAGGTACGTTTGACGCGACGATCGGAGCCCAGGTGACGGGTTAGGTGACGCGATTCGCCGTCTTGCCCGGGCGGCGCCGTCTCTATTATGCTACGGGTGGGCGTCCGGGCCTTCGTAACTCAATACGGCAGAGCACCTCGCTTGTAATGAGGGGGTTACCGGATCGAGTCCGGTCGAGGGCTCCACACCGAACTGACCCGGGTGGCCGTTCAGCTTGTCCGTCGTCCGGGTGAAGCAGGGCGTCTGGCAGCGCAAGACTCGAAATGGCTCACCAATGGCCGGCGCGCCGTGGTGCAAGCGAGATCCGAGATAGACTCGTGCTGCTCCCGCGGCTCGCGTCACCGAGGGCAGGAAGAGATTCGTCATCAGCCGGAGTTCGTAGCGGTACAGATCTTGCGAGCTAAGAGGACCATGCGCAATCGGCACGAAAGGCGGGATCTAGTCGTGCGGGACTGGGCGAAGCGTTGGAGATGCAGGTGTTTGGCATGACGCCGGAAGAGCGCTCCAGGAACGGTGATGCGGATGTGGTTTCCTGGCGGATGATCACGAGCGGGATGCCAGTGATCGCCTCCGACGGGACGCGGGTCGGGTATGTCACGCACGTTCTCGGGGATCCCGGGGAGGACATCTTTGACGGCGTGGGGTTCCGGCACCATCTGTGGACATCGCCGCGGATGGCACCCGCGAGCATGGTCGCGCGGATCACCGAGCGGGCGGTGTACTTGAGCGTCCCGGCAGCGGAAGCCGAGCAATGCGCTCCCTACCAGGAAGAGCACGTGTTTCGGATCGGCAACACGGGCTTCTTCAGGCATCGTGAAGGGTGGCGCGAGGATAAATGAAAGGTGCCCGAAAGCTGGAATGACGCGGAGATGAGACCCTGAGCGGATGACAGCTCGGAGGAGGGCGCGTCATGCGAGGTTGGCACCAAGAGTTTCCGCTCATGTGAGGATGGGCGGTCCGAGCTTGGTCGGTGACGGCCTGCGGCTGGCAGTCGTATCCGTCCCTCATCACCGCGGCCCGATCGTGAGCCAGACGGGATAGCATGAGCCACTCTCTGGCATGGTGGACAGCTCGACTACGCGCCGCGAGAGCGGTGGAAGATCGAACGTCGTGATGACGCGCGGCGCGTTGGGTTGCACGATGGGGCCCTCGACGACATGGCCGTCGACGAGAAACGTCCCCTGCGCCTGTCCGCTGTCCGCGTGCATCACAAGCACGGCTCGCATCGGCCCCGCCGTGGGGTTGGCCATCGCCACCGCGAACGAATAGATGACGCCGTAGTTGCCGAGGAGGGTCGTGCCGGCCTCCTGGGCGTGCAAGAGATCGTCCGGCCCGCCGAACGTTAGCGTGGCGACGTTCCCTACCGTGTACGAGGTCACGCGAAAGATGACAGGGTTGAGGAACCCTGGCCACGACGGCTCGAGTTCGAACTGCGCCCCTTCGCGTAGTGAGATGCGCTCGGATCCGTCGGGGAACGTACTCACGACCTCCAGACGGACACTCCGGCCCGACTGCAGGGCGATCTGATCCACCCCGCTGACCACGTCTTGGGGCGGGACCGTGGCTTCCGAGAGTACGAACGACGTCATGGATGGGAGCACGAGCAGAAACCCGGCGTGGTGCCAGTATTGACTCAGGAACCAGCGCGCCGCGGTGTGCCCTGCGAGCAGCTCGTTTGGCGTGGGTCCGCCGTCGGCAGCGGTGACCAGGAGGGTGGCGGCGAACGGACCGGGGTTCGTGAGCTTGACGGCGAAGGCCATGTCCCGATCGCGCGAGCCGTTCTGATGATGATACAAGAGGCGTACCGCTTGCGAGGGCTGGATCGTCATGGCGTTGAGCACGCCGCTCTTGTCGATCGTTTCGGGGTCGTCGCTTACCAGCAGCTCGTGTGCCGCACGCCAGTTGAGCGGGGTGTTCGTAAGTGTGACCGGCATGGCGAAGGAAAGGGGCGGACGCCCCGGGGCGGCGATCAGGAACCCCGCGTTCATGGTGACAGAGCGTCCTGCGGGCAGGGGCGCAAAAGACGGATTCACCCAGAAGAGTTCCATCTGAGCATGGGGCGCTGGAGGAAGCAACGCACGCACGGCGGTAACCACTCCGCGCCGGAGTGTTTCGATCGGCGCAGGATCTCCGGTTACAAGGACGCTCAGGGCCGAATGTGGCGCCCGGGGGGCGGCGCTCACGCGGTACACGCCGAGTACGGCGACGACAGCGATGAGTGCCAGCAGTGAGCGCTTCATGCGCTTCGTTTGATGATCTCCCGTCTTGAACAGTGAACGTGGACGCGGCTCACGGATGCCCGGGGCCCATTCCCCCTGCACTTTTGACGGTCGCGATGGCGGTTGAGTTCTTTCGCTGCGGGGCCATGGGATTCGGATAGGCCCGCCGCCGTGTCGTGGAACTACGGGCAGGACGCCGGCGGCTTCCCGAGCGCTCTCCACTCATCTGGATCGTGGCGTAGACGATGAGGCACGGTCCGGCGCGCGCGGCGCCCACAATAGAGTCTAACCCGGAGGCCATGGTTCACCAAAGGGCCGGGGTGACAGCCGTCCGAGGGTTTCCCCAACATTTTGGCGCCCGCGACCATCGGCCCGGCCACGCCACCCCTGACAGCCACCGCTCCGTGGGAGCTTGTCTACCGAGATGGCGCGCCGATCGCGCTGAGCACGCGTTGAACCGCGATCGCCGTCCCTCGCCGCGCAGCGGCCTGCTCGGCGCGCAGACGCTCGTAGCCAGGCGAGACCGCAGCCCACGATGGGCCGGGCGTGTACGAAGCCAGCGAGTCGTCTCCGAACCATCTGGCCGTTTCGGTGCGGTTCGCACGCCACACCCGGCCGCCGGGTTGCACGAAGGTCGCGTTCGTGACCACCGGCTCGAAATACCACGTTGCGGACGCTACGAACGCCTGTGGAGCCCCCACGGAGACTCCCAGGACAAGCGTCGACATGCAGGTGGATGTAGTGATGGTCACGGACCTGTCCATCGCGGGGCGCACGGTTGCCGTCAACCCAGCGTGCTCCGCGAGTTGCACGGCGGTGGTCGTAGCGGTCCGTGCGAGATCGTCGCGCTGAGACGGAGCCAGCACCGTGACGGCGACGGTGTGGGAAAGTTCGGCGGCGCACGGCGCAGCGTCCACCTGGGGAGCGCATCCCGCGGGCGTTGTAATCGCCGTCATCAGAATGGCGAGTACGAGAGTCGCCGATCGCACCACATTCCCCTCGCCCCCAGTATATCAGGGAGCCCGCAGTCCCAACGCGCGCCCACGCTGCCAAGAGCCACGCGGCCAAGGGCGCCGCGCTCAACCCACACCATCTCGACAACCGTGTCCATTCCCATGGAAGCTCTCCGTCATCATCCGTCCTATCCTCGTTCGCCGGTTCCGGAGGGCGCCGGGTCAACTCTTGTTGTGTCAAGAGAGCAATCGGTGCGAAGACGCAGCAGAGAACACCGTGGTCATGCCACAGGAGGACCGAGAGGGGAGTCAGGCCAATGCAATAGCGCCGTATCGCCTAGAAGTGCACGTGGTGCGATGGCCAGATAGGCTGGCGAAGCTCAGGCTGGGCTTTCCGCGAGCCGTGCCATCGTGGAGGGAGACGAGAGACGTTTCCGCCAAAGATGATCTAGTACGGATGCTCGAACGGAGCCACTCGAGCGCAAGGGGACACTTCATGGGAAGACAGCTTAAGAGGGTTGCCCGGTTGGTCGAAGTGGCCGTGGCCCTGGCCGTTCTCGGGCTTGCTGCGGGGGAACCGACGGTTGGGCAGACCATTGCAACCACGTGCACTGCGAGGTCGCTCTCGGAGTACGAGGCTCTGCAGCCGCCCGGATGCTCGGTCGCCGATCTCCGTTTCAGTGATTTCTTGTATTCTTCAAGCGGCGTGGCGCCTTCGGCATCGCAGATCACAGTCACGCCACGGCTGGCCCCCTCAGATGCGGGACTGTTGGTCGTGGAAGTTACGTTCACCCCGACGTCTCAGTTCTCTCCCAACCTTCACTCGGTCCTCACGGTCGCGTTCAACGCATCTACACAGAACGACGTCAGGGTCACGCAGGCCACGCTAAGCGTACGAGGCGCCGAGCTGGTCTTTGCCACGTTTGACGGTCCCGGGTTCGATTTGGGCGCATTCGCGGGGCCTCCGAGTTTCTCCGGCCAGCAGAGCCTGACTCCGCCCGTGCCGTTCTCGGGTCAACCGCTCACCACAGGCGTCAGCTTGACATTGGCCTCCGCGAGAATCAATTCCTGGACGATCGCGCTCGCCACTACTGCCTCTACGTCGCTCCGGCGCCTCACGCCGAAGTACAGTGAAGTTCTCGTGCGACGAACGATTAGCGCGGAATCGCTTGCTCCATCTGACGCACCACAGGAGGTCAGCCTCCCATGACAGGGGACAACGTGGGCTGCGCCCTCGATGCGTACGTGGTGGCGCATGCTGAGGAATTGTTTCAGCTTGTGGAGGCGCTCGTCCGGTTTGAGACTCCGTGCCCGCCGGGCCGAAACTCAGACGCCATTCAGGAGTTCCTCGCCGCCCGGCTGGTCGCGCTCGGGGCCAGGGTGCAGAAAGTGCCCCTCTATCCCGGCGATTCCCAGCTCGTTGCGACCCTTGCGGGCTCTGGCGGCGGACGGTCACTCCTGCTCAACGGGCACGTGGACGTAGCCGCTACGGTGCCGGGCGAGGCATGGACGTCTCCTCCGTTTGTTCCGGCAAGACGGCCAGGGCGATTGTACGGCCGAGGCACGGCGGACATGAAGGGCGGGCTCGCGTGCGCGATCATGGCGCTCGAGGCCGTTGTGCGCACACTTGACCGCCCCCGGGGGGATATCGTGGTTCACACCGTAACGGGCGAGGAAATGGGCGAAGGCGGCACCCTGGCGGCGCTCGACCACACCCCCGACGTGGCGTTTGCGATCGTTCCCGAGCCGACCGGAGGCGAGCTGTCGCTCGGCCAAGGGGGCGTGGTCACCGGCTGGATCACCGTCCAGAGTCCGGTCACGTTCCATGACGCGATGCGCCGCCGGATGATTCATGCCGGCGGCGGCGTCTTTGGAGCGAGTGCCATCGAAAAGATGATCTCTGTGATCCAGGTACTGCAAGGCCTTGAGCGGCACTGGGCCGTCATGAGGTCGCATCCAGGGTTCGACCCGGGCACAACGACGATCAACCCCGCGGCCATCGAAGGGGGACGGCATCCCGCGTTCGTCGCGGACCGCTGCGCGCTGTGGGTGACCGTGCACTTCTACCCCGGCGAGACCGCCGCCGGCGTCACCGCGGAGATCGAGCGAACCATTCGCGCGGCCGCCGGCGCAGATCCGTGGCTGCGGGAGCATCCCCCGAGTTTTCAGTGGGGCGGGAGGTCCATGATCGAGGACCGCGGTGAAGTGTTTCCGGCGTTCGAGACGCCGGTTGGACACCCTGGCGTGGCGGCGTTGGCCACCGCCCACGCTGCGGTTCTCGGAGCACCACCTCGGCATCGGATGTCACCGTCCGTATGTGACGCCGGATGGATCTCCGCTCGGGGGATCCCGGCGGTCGTCTATGGCCCCGGTCACTGGGACCAAGCCCATTCGGTGGACGAATACGTGGCAACGTCGGAACTCCTAGCGTGTGCACGGGTCTATGCGCGCACGATCGCGACCTGGTGCGGAGCGGGCGAGGGAACACCGGCCGTATAAAGCAGATCGCGCCGCCGGCCAATCCCACGATCACCGTGCGCTACGGTCACGACCCGGGGCCGGAGATGTGGCGCGGCGGGTTGCGGGCCGGAGGGCGGCACCGCACACCCCGTGATTTCGGTGCGAGATTCTTGCGGCGGCGACAAACCGCGTGCAACCGCCCGATCCCTATTCTTCGATCGCGCCACCAATCCGGCGCAGGTGCTCGCGAAAGGTTGTTGCCGGATTGGAAGAGCGCCGGGAAAGGAAATCGGAGAACTGCAGTTGCGCGCGCAATGAAGTACCGTGGCGCATTTTCCCCGCCTGGGCATACTCGGCATCTCGAATTGAGCGAGCGACCGTCGCCACCTCTTCCGCACGAGCCGTCGGCACGAAGAGCACACCGTTTGAGTCGCCCATCGCGACATCGTCGGTTTCGACGGTCCAGGAGCCAACGCGAGCCGAGACCAATGCGGCGGCGTCCCGTGGATCGAGGCGGAGTGGCCCGGTTGGGCACCCGCCGAGGCTGAACAGCGGCATCCCTATCTCGACGAGTTCTGGCGTGTCCCGGTGCAGCCCCCAGACGACCATTCCCGCCAAGCCAGCGAGCTTCGTCTCCAGGACGATCAGATCTCCCACGCATGCTTCGTCTCGGCGGCCGGAGTTGTCGATGACCAGAACCTCGCCCGGTGCCGCGTGCTCCAAGGCTTCGAGGAAAATGTCCACGCTGCCGTAGTGTCGGGCGGGCCGAACTCTGCCGACAACCCGGTGGGACGGGCACAAGGGGCGAAGATCACACGGCGCACAGCGGACTTCCACTCCGCGTCGCAGGCAAGCGTCGGCGACGTGAGGCGTTGTCAGCCCTTGAAAGAGCGCGATTATTCCCGTCGCGTCCATCTTCTCCTCCTTCGCTCTGTCATGACGTTGGCATCGATCACCGGCAGGGAAGAGGACTCACGGATGAAGCCGCAAGCCTCTGCTTACCTTATCGACGTCCTGGCAACCCGCATAGAGCCCGAGGCCCACGAGGTCGAGCGCGTCCGTGGGAACGGTGGCCACGGCGCGACGATTGTCCGCGTCGTTCTTGGTGGCGAACAATGCTTGGGTATAGATTGACGGCGTCAGGCCGCAGTCGAGTGCGCGCCGGAGCGTGTCCGCGAGTTCCTCCCCGGACGCGACGAAAACTAGCGCCGGTTGACGAATGAGGGGGCCGTAGGTCCGGCCGGAGCCGTCGACGTACCGCTCTCCCGCCAGTTCGGGATGAGACCCGACGAGCCCCCCTGAGAGAAAGCACGCGACGTTGAGCTTCTGCCACGCCGGAAGATCCTCGCGCACGACGATGGCGATCTTCGTGTCATAACCCATGGTTGCAATTATGAGGAACGCGCCCGCGGTCGTCTTGAATGATCGTGCGGCTCATCCCCCAGGGACCGGATGCATTTCGCTCCGCCCCGGCACGACACGCCTACCCACCGGTACCCATCATGGGGGGTACCCCAGCACGTCACCTCCGGCGGGGCGGCGGTCACTGCCGGCGGCAGGCTTCAGCCGCACCGGAACGCCTGCGGTTCGCAAGCCCGCCGTCCCCCGGCGGGAGCATCATCCCGCACCGGCGAGCGCCGAGGACCCGCGAACGACGACGTGACGCCGCGCTACAGGGAACGCCCCTGCACGAAACCGAAGAAGAACGTCGCGAGCTGCCGGGGCGGCGACGGGGAGCCGTCCGCCCGCGCGGCTCGAACGCGACGGCGTCCGCGGACGCGGGAGGCGGCGATGAGAATGCAACGGACCGGCTGGATGTGGTTGGGAGCATTGTGCGTGGCGCTCGCGGTGCTCGGGGTCAGCGGAGGCCTTCCAAGCGGGAGCCTGCAGGCTCAGAATGCGCGTGGGACGCTTGTGTACGGGCTGGGCGGCGAGCCGAAGCTGTTGGACACGGGCGACAGCTCGGACAACAATGCGTCGATCGTCCAGGCACAGATCTACAACAGTCTCGTCGGGTACAAGCCCGGTACCCTCGATCTCGTGCCCGACCTGGCCGTGTCATGGGTGCCGTCCGAGAATTACACGGTGTGGACGTTTCAGTTGCGCCGCGGCTTGAGGTTCCAGGACGGCACCCCGTTCAACGCCGACGCGGTCAAGTTCAACGTGGAGCGGTGGTGGGATCTCCAGTCTCCGTACAGCTTCGCAAACGCCGGGCGCACACACGTTACGTGGCGCGTCAACATGGGAGGGTTCAAGGGGCAGCCGTCGTCGGTGCTCAAGGACGTGGTGGTCACCGGGCCGTACACGATACGATTCATCACGCAGAGCCCGTTTCCCAATCTGCCCGGCGTGCTTGCAGGGGACGGACATTTCGGTATCGCCAGCCCGACGGCCGTCCAAGCCGACGGTCCAAAGTACGGCAGTCCGTCGGCGCTCCCGGTCGGCACCGGGCCGTTCATTGCGAAATCGTGGACCCCCGGCGATCGCATCGTTCTGGTCAAGAATCCCGGCTATTGGAAGCGCGGCCTGCCCAAGTCGGATGGGCTCGTGATCAAGTTCATCAGCGATCCGGCGGCTCAGCTCGCGGACGTGCAGGCCGGCACCGTCGACTTCACGGCAGACCTGTTGCCGGAGCAGCTAAAGATCATTCAGGCTGACCCGCAGCTGCGCCCGGTGTTCGCGCCCACGACGAACGTCGGGTTCCTGAATCTGAACCCAGCCTACGCTCCGCTGTCGAAGCCGGAGGTGCGCCGGGCGGTCGCGACGGCGATCGACCAACAGGGGATCGTGGACGCGTTCTTCGGCCGGCAACTTGCAGTCACCAACGGGCATTTCACGCCACCGGTCATGAGCTGGGCCTGGTCCCCTAAAGTGACGAGCTACCCGTATGACCCTGCGAAGGCAAAGCAGATGCTGGCCGAAGCGGGGTATCCGAACGGGTTCGATCTCGACCTCTGGTACATGCCGGTGCCACGTCCATACTTCCCGACGCCGAGGCAGGTCGCCGAGGCCATCGGGGCCAACCTCTCTGCGATCGGCCTTCGCG
>DASPUZ010000104.1:0-11769 GCA_035622635.1 bacterium
CGCACGTAGGTTTCCGCCCATGGCCGGCGATCCTTGCGGCCCAACTCCGGCAGGACCGCCATCAGGTAATCGATCAACCGCTGGCGCAGATCGGGGTCGGCAAAGGGCGGTGCATTGGCCATCGGCGACACCTGCTGCGACGACGTCTGCTGCGACATGAGGTGCGATGGATGCCCAAGCCGCTATCGCCATTCCCCAGACCTCACCCAAGTCCTGCTACTAACGTGACTTTGTAGTACTAGTCACCCGCCTGAGAAATTGAAACCCTGGACGCACTCCCGGCATCGACGCGCTTGCAGCAACCGCCCCATCGGTCAGCGTCCGGTCCTCGTGCTCCGGGAAGACGCGGACTGTGCCTCCCCGGAGCACCACGTTAGGCGTGCATGGCATCCCCGGCTGGGGCCGCGAGACAACCCAGCGCAGCAAACGATTCGGAAGGAACACCATGGTGAACGCCGGCGTGGATACGCGGGCGGACGTCGCCGACGTGAGTAATGCGCGGGTCTGTCCCCGCTGCGGCCAGCCGGTCGCGCGTGGTCCGCGGGTGAAGTGGTACAGCGAGAACTGCCGGTAATGGCCTGGCAGGAGCGCCGTCGGAAGGCGGCCGCCGCGCTCAGAAATTACTCCGGAACCCGGGATGAGACCGGAGCTGTGTGCGGCACACCTGCCGGCTAAACCACGGGCACGGCCAATCCGGCGGCGGGAAGTCTCGAGCCAATCGCGTCTGGCGCGTACCGGCGCAGCAAATCGAGACCCAGCGACGCGCGACGAACACGTTCGCGAGACAACGCCACTGCGGTACTCTCAAGGTGCCCACCCGACGGATAGATGTTGGGGGCATTGCGCAAACCAAACTTGAGGTATACTGGCGCACCCACCCGTACCAGCTCGGGAATCTCGTAGTAACGCACAAATCCGCCGATGTCGTCCGGGGCTTCGACGTATACGTCGAGCGGGATGTCCACCGCCTGGCGGATCGCCGCGATCTGGGCCAGCGTCAGGTCGGTTGGGATATTGAACGTGTTGGCGCCAAGGCGCTCCAGCATCCGAATCGACGCGGGATTGGTGGATCCCATCATGACGCTGATCTTGAACTGCATGTCGGACGGCAGAATCTTTGCCCGGCGCATCTCACCAGCCACCCACAGAGCACCCTCATCTGCCAGTAGCACGCTCCGAATCCCCAGCTCAGCCGCGCGCCGAACATCCTCCAGGCAGTAGATGAGTTGATCCTGGCCCCGCAACCGGGACGCCACCACTTGTCCTGCCGGTGACACCGCCATCGCGCCCACGTCCCAACCCGCAGCCGGCCGCGCAAACAAACTAATTTCCATATTACGCGCCGCGGCGAGGCGCGCCATCTCGCGGATCTCGTTATCGCTCTGAAGCATCACCCCGCTTCCCTGCGACACACGGTGGACGATAACTCCCAGGCGATCCGCCGTCTCAATGACGGCCGCCAGGGCGGTGGGCCCTTCCGTGCTGGGAATCTCGACGCGGTACTGAGCGCCATCCGGGAAGCGCTTGCCTGATGTTGGCAGATCGTGCGCATCCCCTCCCGGCAAGCCAAGCTCTCGAAGAAACTGCCGAGTGTCTTCCAAATGGTGTCACCCCCCTCGTTACGTTGCACAGCCGCGCAAACAGACGTTTACGAGTCCTGCCCATCCAGCACTGATCGCGACGCTCTCGTTTCATGATCTTCCCGTGGGCGTTTCTTCGCAAGTGCGACCACAAAAGTCCACGCTGCGGCACATCGCGTCGGGACAAATGCCCCAACGATCGCCGACATCTTAGGCCGCTGTCTTCGCTTCGACCTTTGCCCGCCGCGTTCGTCCCGACGACATTGAACATTCGCTGACCGCCCGGTCGCCAGGACACGTCCCGTCAAGGCCGAGGACCCCTTCTCCGATACCGCCGTTTCACGGGTCCATATCAGTTGACGCGGATTGCGGGATTCCGCAGCACGCCAATCTCGTCGGCACCGATTTCGATCAGATCCCCTTCCTCGCATGCGAACTCGTTGGCCGGAACGATGCCGGTCCCTGTCAGCAACACGGTCATCGGTGGAATATCGTTCGCACGGCGCAGGGAGACGACCAGATCCTTGATGCGCCGGTGCAAACGGGAGGTGCAGACCTCTCCCTTAAACACCTCCCGGCCCCCCCGTGAGATCCGACACCACAGCGTGAACTGCCGCTCTCCCGCGTCGTCGGCCAGCAGTATGACCGGACCAAGGCTGCAGCACGCCCGGTAGATCTTGGCCTGAGGCAGGTACAGCGGGTTCTCGCCCTCGATGTCCCGGGCGCTCATATCGTTGCCCAGGGTGTAGCCGGTGATCGCACCATCCTCATCTAACACCACGGCAAGCTCCGGCTCCGGGACGGTCCACCGGGAATCGGCGCGAATGCCCACGGGGACATTGGGACCCACGCATCTCGACGATGTGGCCTTGAAAAACACCTCCGGCCGCTCGGCGTCGTAGACCTTGTCGTAAATCCCAACGGTCGTGGTCTCGGCAAGACGCGCCTCGCGGCTTCGCTCATAGGTGACGCCGGCAGCCCACACTTCCGGCGGGACCACGGGCAGCAGCAAGTGTGGGGAGGCACAGTCTGGAGCACTGTCGAGGTTGCGGTACCGGTACGTGCCCCCGCGCCCAAGCATGCTGCGGGCGACATCCTGAATGCCGGCGCCAATGCGTCTCGCCTCCATGACAAGCAACTGCAACGAATCCACAGGGGCGCCCGACGCAGTCACGAGCACCCGGGCTTCTGCGGCATCGCAAATGGCAACGCTCGTGCCCTGCCCCGGGATCCATAACCGAGCAATCCTCATGACACCACCACCCGAACAACACCCATGTCGCATCGGCGCCAGCTCGAACGTCACGACCGCCGCAGCCGGCGCCATGGCAAGCCGCGAATGCTGTGACACATCATTCGAGGCGATCACGTCGAGTTCTTCGTCCTGGCAACGAGCCACCGTCCTCTGCGTGAGAGCGTCGGCCCAAGTACCGTCCATCAACCCGACCACCCCGCATCACGCGCTTGCCAGAAGCGCCCGCCTGGAGACTCCTAAGCGGCGAGCGACTCCGGGTCCACCGTGATGCTGAACCCGGGGCGTGGACAGCCAGGCCTTGAGGCGCAACTCCATGATGTCCTCGTCGAATTGGACAATATCCGGGCCGACATCGGGCGCGGGCTGTTGACCGATCTGACGAAACAAATGTTGGACGAGGCAGAAGCACGGATGCGTGACCCCCAGGCACGACTGGAAGTTCCGTCCCCCCGCCACAGCTTCACGCCCTGCTCCAACAACCGCAGGCAGTCCGGAGTCGCCTAAATGACCTGCATCGTGTACTCCACACCGACGTCGACGACGCGGGCGGCCTTGCGTGATCTGTTGGGAGAGATCGTGCTTCAACCGACTCCGGCTGGGCTCGTGACGGAACCCCACGGAAAGCTTGAGGACCTGCTCCCCCTCGCCGGGGAACAGGCCCTTGTCGTCGTGTGCCGTCTTTGGCGCGCAATATTCTGAGTCTTCCTCGCATTAAGATTTGTGCTTGCGCTCTCGCTTTCTGGTCGCGGCAGCCTTGGCGGCGGCCTCTTCTAGCCCGCCGCGCTCGCGCTTCGTCTCCACGGCCCTGGCGGCGGTCTCTTTCCGGTTCAGCTGCGGATGAATGCCAAGTTGGTGCCAATTCGTCTCCGAAAGATCTACACCGTAGTGCTGTGCAGCCTTCTCAATGTTCGCGAATGCCAATGCCCGGTCATCATCAGACACATCGATGACTTGATCGAAACGGGTAACGGCATTCCGCACGTGCTGAGCATCCGTCAGCGGCTTTTTCGTTGCTTTGGAAACGCAAAAACGGTGTCGGGCAAGTCGCTTTGCATCGTAAGCTGTCCATGTCTTTCGTACGGTTCCCACGTCGTTTTCATCAAGCCCCCTCCTTGTCGTAGGCTGCGTCTGCGAGCCGTTCGCCGGCTTCCCTCGATGGCCTTGGCCCGTCACAGAGACCGCCTAGGCGTGTACCTCCTCCTCACCGCGATCACAGTCTAGGCGACCTGCGAGCGCCTCCCATACTTGCAACCCCAGCTGAGCCGCTGCGCCCCTAAGGCGGCTATCGGTCGTCAAGAGAGGCACGCGGTACGCCCGGACCGCCTCCAGAACATAAGCATCGTAGGCGTAGAGCCCAAGTTGCTCCGCCAACTCGAGCGCCTTGTCACGCGGCGCCGGGCGCGCCACCGCCGCGCACGTGGGGTGTCAGCGCTCCGACGAGGGATCGAGTGCGTCGCGCAGGCCATCGCCGACGAAATTGAGGCTCAGCAGCGTCCCGGCCAGCACCAGCGCGGGCGCGATGACGAGACGCGGATACGACTCGATCGCATCCACGCCGTCTGCGAGCATGATGCCCCAACTCGGCGTCGGCGGCTGCACGCCGAGTCCGAGGAAGCTCAACCCGGCCTCCGCAATGATGAAGGCCGGGACGAGCAGCGTGACCATGACGATGATCGGCGCAACGATGTTGGGGAGCAGGTGGGCCGCAAGTACGTGTCGTTCGGAGGCGCCCAGGCTTTTCGCGGCCTGGACGAACTCGCGATGCCGTAGCGTGATCGCTTGTCCGCGCACGACCCGCGCGACGTCCAGCCACCCAACGAGGGACAAGGCAAGAACTATCGCGGCCACGCCGCCGGTACCCTGGTTCATCGCACCCAGCCAGGTTAGGGGCCCGGACCGAATTGTCGGGAGAAATGCCGTAAAGAAGGTCTGCAGCAGCACGACGAGGAGCAGGTAGGGAATCGCGTAGACGACGTCCACGACGCGCATGAGCAGCAGGTCGAACGTTCCCCCGAAGTAGCCCGCGGCAAGCCCGGTTGGCACGCCCACCACAAGAACGGCGGCGGTCGCTGCGAGGCCGGCACTCATGGATACCCGCGAGCCGTACATCAGGCGGCTTAGCACGTCTCTCCCCAGGGCATCGGTCCCGACCAAGTGGTGCACGTCCGGCGCCGCGTACGTGGCGAGCAGATCCTGCTTGTCGTACCGGTAGGGCGTCAATGCCGGCGCGGCGACGGCCACGAGCAACACGACCACGAGGAACACCGCGCCAGCAACCGCCATGCGGTGCCGTCGAAAGCGCGCAAGCGCGCGGCGGTAACCGCGCCGGACATCCGCCCGGCGCGCTGGAGCGCCGACTTCAAGCAGGGAGGAGTTGGCCACCGGAGTGGATCACCCGTGTGTCACTGATAGCGTACGCGCGGATCGATGAGCGCGTAGGAAAGATCGACCAGGATGTTCATGGTAATGATGATAATCGCAAACAGCAGCGCGAGCGCCAGCAGGACCGGATAGTCACGCCCCGTGGTAGCGGTCACGAAGTAGCGGCCGATCCCGGGCACTCGTGTGATCGTCTCGACGAAGAACGACCCGGTGATAACATCGGCCACGAGGATCCCGGAGACCGTGGCGATCGGCGTCAGCGCGTTTTTGAGCCCGTGGCGGACGATCACGCGAAAACCGACGAGCCCCTTGGCTTGCGCGGTCCGGATGTAGTCCTGGTGAAGCACCTCGAGCAACGAGGTGCGAAGATACCGCGCAAGCGTGGTTGCTGGGCGGAAGCCGATTGCCACCATTGGAGCGAGCACGCGGACGTCGAGCAGCCCCCTCCACCCGCCGGTCGGTATCCAGTGCAGCACAACAGCGAACACCGTCACGAGCAGGGTCGCCATGACGTAATTCGGAATGGAGATCCCGAGAACGACGATCCCCATCGCCGTATAGTCCACGGGGGTATTGCGGTACACGGCCGCCAGGGTGCCGAGCGGGATGCCGATGGCGATCGCAAATACCATCGCCGCCGCACCGAGCTGCAACGAGACCGGAAAGAATTCCTTGATGATCTCGGTGACGTCCTGCGACGTGTTGACGTACGACGGCCCAAGCGAGCCGTGCAGCGCGTTGTCGAGATAGAGCACGTACTGCTTCCAGAGCGGATCGTCGAGATGGTACTTGGCCTTGAGGTTAGCAAGGACCTGAGGTGCTAGCGGCTTCTCCGCGTTGTCCCAGGGACCGCCCGGTGTGGCGTGTATGAGAAGAAACGCCAGGGTATAAACGATCACCATCGTGGGAATCGCGAGAAGAAGCCGGCGGAGGAGATAGGTACCCATGCCGGGGGACCGGGGCCACGCGGCGCGTCGCCCCGGTCACGTGGACATCAGTGATCCAGGATCTTGACCCGACCGAACGTGCCGTACCACGCTGTGGCGGCCGGTGGTAGCGCAAATCCCTGCACCCAGGGTTTCACCGCGATGATCACGCCGAGGTGAAAGATCGGAATGGCCGGCAGCTCAGTGTCGAGAATCTTCTCCGCCGACTCGTAGAGCTGCTTTCGTTTCGCCGCGTTCCCCTCTGCGGCGCCCGCGCGGACGAGTGAGTCGTACTGCGTATTGTGCCACTTTGTATGGAAAAAGTCTTGCTCGGAGTCGAACAAGATGTTGGCCCAGTTGGCCGGATCCTCATAGTCTGAACCCCACCGGTCGAGGAATGCATCGTACGGCTGCGTCGCGTACGAATTGAACGCGGCGTTGAATTCCTTGGGCTCCATCTGCTGTAGCGTCACAGTAATTTTCAATCCGTCCTGCCACATCTGTTGCAGCGCCTGGGCCACGAGGTCGAACGTGACGAGCTTCGGCCAGGTCACCTTGAACCCTGGGAACCCTTTGCCGTCCGGGTATCCGGCCTCGGAGAGCAGCTGACGCGCGCGCGCGACGCCGCCCGTGAGCGGCGGTGTAGCAAGGGAGCCGATTGTGCCCGGAGGCGTGATCGTGGTGGCTGGATCATAGATGCCACGGAGCACGTCGTTGGCGATCCGGGTGTGGTCTATGGCCAGGTAGAGCGCCTGTCGAACCTTTGGATTGCTGAGCGGCGACTTGGTGTTGGTGGTGTCGCAGAACAGCGCTGCGGTTCCCGACCAGCGGAACTTGTGAATCTCTTTGCTGAGCACCGGATCGCTACGAACCCGCATGATGTCGGCGGGCTGGATCTGATCGGTCACGTCGAGTTCGTTGTTCTCGTACGCGGGCAGGCTGGTGCGGAACGGATCGTCGGTCAGGGTGAAGACGACTTTCTGAAGCGTCGGCTTCGGCCCCCAGTACCGCGGATTCGCGACGATGACCAAGTCCTTGTCGTGCTCCCACGATTGCAGCGTGAACATGCCGTTGCCGACGTGGTTGCCAGCCTCTACCCACTTCTTGCCATACTTTTCAACCTGCCACCGAGGCACCGGCATGTAGTTCCACGTAGAAACGAGCCGCGGGAAGTAGGCCGCGGGCGCGGCCATCACCGCCCGAAGGGTGAGCGTGTCCAACGCCTTGACCGCTACGTTGTCGGGCGTCTTGACCTTGCCCTTGTTGTAGTCGAGCGCGCCTTTGATCGGATAGAATGCGGAGGCGTAGTCGCTCGCGATGGCGGGATCGAGGACGCGCTTCCACGCGTACTCGTAGTCCGCCGCCGTGACGGGACGCCCGTCGGACCACTTCATCCCCGGGCGCAGGTGAAAGGTATAGGTGAGCCCGTCCGGGGAAACGGTCCAGGACCGCGCGGCGACCGGCACTGCCCGGCCGTTGTTGTCGAATGTGATCAATGGGTCGAACAGCGCCATGCCGATAAGGATCTCCGGGCGTGCCTCCATCGTGGCCGGATCGAAGTGAAGCGGTTCCTGGTCCGGATAGCGGAGTACCTGCTTCGCCGATGCCGCCAGGGCGGCCTCGGCCGGCTGGGAACGGAGCAGCGCGCCTGTTCCTCCCGCGATGGTCACGGCGCTGCCGAACAATGCACTGAGTTTCACGAACTGACGGCGAGAGATCAACCCGGACCGATAGTATGATTGCCAGGGGAACCGCACCGGCCCATTCGTCACCGCGTTCTCACCTCCGCGCTGGAACGATTGTCGGTCCCTCCATTCGGCCGACGAGGCGATGCCCCCTTTTTCGGTTGGTTACGCGGTCGTTACGTGTCTTTAGGGGTGAAGGCCACCCAGGCAGTTGTCAGGAGCACGTCGATCACGGCACGTCGCGCAAAGCGCCCAGCCTCTTTCTGCGGCGCAGCCGGCACGGCGTCAATCCGTGGCGGCTGCGCCTGTTCTCTCAGTCGTCAGGCCTGGCCCCAACGCCACCCTGCCGAGAGACCTCGCACTCAATTAGTAGTGCCCACCGTCCATGCACCACCCCCGCTCTCGATGTTGTCGCCACCACCGCCGCTGTTTCCACCGTAGCCTCCATACCCGCCGGACGGCCCCGACGGCACCATTGTGGCCGGCTTGAGGTCCAAGCCGACTACCCACCATTTGCCGGCGATACCCTGGCCGTTGGTCTGGCCGGGAGCGGTATCGCCCGCATAGTGCTACAGGAGGTGACCGTTGTACGCTACCTGAGAGCCGTTCGCCGTGTGCACGAGCGAGAGCTTCCCCGAGAACGAACCGTCCGAGGTCGGCGGCGTGTCACTCACGAGCGTCGGCCTGGCCGACCAAGCGCGTCGAGGGTACCATGCGGCGGGCCTTGCCTACGGCTATCGCACGGAGGCGGTGGTCGATTCTTTGAAGCTCAACCCTCACGGCGCACCAACGATCATCGGTTATCGGCTCGTGCAGAATGCGCATGAAGCCGACGTGATCCGTCGGATCCACACCCTGTTCACAGATGGGTGGTCGCCCAAGCGCATTGTCCTCCAGCTCAACCAAGAACGCATTGCTCCGCACGCGGGACGACATGGGCGTGGACCGCGATCTACGGAAGCCCCAGGCTCGGCACCGGGATCCTCAACAACCGCCTCTACGTCGGCGATGTCGTCTGGAACCGGTTCCGCTGAGAGAAGAATCCCGAGACCGGGAAGCGCGTTCCTCGAGTCCGCCCATGTGACGAGTGGATCGTGCGCCACGACGAGACGCTCCGGATCGTGCCCCAAGAACTCTGGGAGCGCGTGAAGCTGCGCTAGCGGGAGGTCTCGCGCAAGTCCGCCGCGCAGGCATACCGTGGCGGGCGCCGGCCGAAGCTACACGCAAAGCATTACTCGAAAGACTCAGGGCCACGGAGACGGAGGCGTGCCCGTTCACACCCGTCCCCACACTTCGGGACCTCTGGGGCGAGCTACGAACCAGTCTACCGCCTCACTGGGTCAAACCAACGTTGGTGGTTGAGGTGGAATACCGAGAACGCTTAGAGGACGGTCTACGTCACGCGGCGTTGAAGGTTTTGCGGCCGGATAAGGAGCCCGGCAAGGTTCGTCAAACCTAAGTTTTCTTGTGCTATCCCCCTGCCTGGCCGATGCGTGTTTAGTTGCGTATGTCTAGCATATTCCCATCTCAGCTTGAACCACCGCCATGCAGTTTCCTCGAACCCGCAGGGGCCAGCTTGCTTTGTCGAACGAGTCGTGGCAGATCCTTTTGGGGACCCGCAGATCAAAGAGATATCGATGCATTCCTCGGCACCCCTGATTGTCCGACGCGCAGACAACACGGGTATATTCCGAATCACACGCCTTAGCCGGGAGATCGCTCATGGCTACATACCGCTGTCCCACGTGTGGTCACGAAGCCGAAGTAACCCCGAAGTACGGTACGGAGATCGTATCCGTATACTGCTGCCGGCATACGATGCAAGCACGAGACCAAACCGATGCGGTCCGCATGGAGATCGTACCTGTCCCGGTTCCACGCCGCATCCGAGAGCTCGTTACCGTCGGGCAAACTCAATGAGCTGGACCAAAATAGCAACCCTAGCAGAGCTCCTCATCGCCGCTATCATGAGCGTGGACAGTAAGCGAGAGCGGGAGTTCTAGCGAGTCTTTGGAAAGGACGACGAGTACGTGAAGGCATGGCGCATGATGGGAGGGCGCTGACGATGTCGGGACTCGTAGGCTACGCCTGGGCGTGGGCCGAGTATCAGCAGGAGCTGGTCGACGTGACGTGCCTCGACTGCGGGAACAGCTTTCAGCTCCAGAGGCACGAGGCGCGCGGGAACAAGACGTGCCCGCGGTGCGGCAGAGGTCCGACAGCCTGCCCCGATGCGTTGATGGAGCCGGCGTGACGGACACCCGGCACGACGCTTCGGGATCACTGGGGCGAGCTACGCACCAATCTGCCTCCGCATTGGGTGAAGCCGACGCTCGTGCTCAAGGTCGAGTACTAAGAGCGCCTTGCGGCTGGCCTGCGCCACTCGGCGCTAAAGGCACTCCGGCTAGACAAGAAGCCTCGCCAAGTTCGTTCACCATGGCTCGCTTGGCCTTCTACTTGGACGGCGTTTGGATTCGCTCCCAAACTAAGTGAAAGTGCGCGGAACCTCGTCCATCAGCGTCGGTCGTGTACTCAGCCGAAGATTATTGGCGACCCATTCGACGCTGCGTTCCTGATCTCCACCGACCCAATTCGGGAAGAGGCTGGCTCAGAGCTGAGAAGCGGCCCGTGAATGACGTACCGCCACGACCTTCTATCTCATGATGAATCTCTTCGGCCCTCGCCGGACGCGGGTCTGGCGCTACTCACCTCATCTGCCGACAGGTGTCAGGGCAGCGACGAAACCATCCGCCGGAATTCATCCTCGGTGAATGCCCGAAGAGTCTCGGTGCGAATGGTTCCCAGTGTGCCAGCGGCGAGAAGATTCGTGGCGGCCGCCTCGTCACTGGGGGCCTCGGTGATTACCACCGCATCATAGTGCCCCATCGTCAAATAGAACGCCTTCATCTCTCCGCCTGCCGCCTTCGCGCGTTGTTTCGCCGCGCTGACTCGATCAGGACCGTGCTTGATGTCCTCGGCACCCTTTTGAGTAAACTTGATGAGCGTGATATACAGAGGCATCCCCAGACCTCCCTTGAAAAGGTTTTCTCCCACACCCGGCGAGGAATTCTTGCTTCGGGATCCCTCCTTGGTCCCCTGCGATGGGACGCCACCCCGTCAACGTTTCAGGGGGCCGTCAGGGCCAGGAGATTACCCAACAGGGAAGCAGATCTGACCGAATCACGACTGTCGTAGCTCAGTAATCCTGTCATGCTAACGGCTCAATGAAAATGTCATTGCCCTGGATTTGCAGTTGCTTCCGACGGGCGCTTGCAGCTGCTCCCCATCGCCACGGATGATCCGGCGGAGGAGTGTGCGATGTTCGGGCTGGCCGCATACCATTGCGCGTGCGGGGGTCTCCAGTTTCTTGGAGATCGCGGTGGCATGGAACCTGGGGCCAGCCAGCGGGGCGTTGGGTGGGGGAGAGCCGCTTGGCGCGGAGGCGCTGTCCGCGATGATACACCGCCAGCGTGCCATTGAGGTAGGCGTGGACGTCGACGCGAGTCCCGGCATAGCTGCGATGCGTCGGCCCGGGTAGGAGTTGGACGAGACGCTCGCCGAGGCGGAGCGTGTTGTCCTGTTGGACCGTACGCTGGTACTTGAAGCAGCAGATGCGATTGAGGTCAGGAGGCGCGGGGCGCCACGCGGGCGTTGGATGCGCCGGGGCGTGCGCGAAGCGCGCGTTGTAGCGCGGGCGGAAGCGGTCGAACACACGCTGCGCCGCCTGGCGCGTGGCCGCCTGCGCGAGGCGCAGTTCGGTGACGAGCCGATCCTGGAAGGTGCCGAAGAGTCGCTCGATCCGGCCTTTATCTGGTATGAAATTGTCCGGTGCTCCTTACCTTCCGCAAGGATGGCATTCCGTCGCGGTGGTATGGTGAGACCATCTGGGGAAGGGGCACCGGGAGCACGCAGGACGGGCAGGCCGTCGTTCAAGCGATGGGTTG
>DASPUZ010000105.1:0-22204 GCA_035622635.1 bacterium
CGTACCGGCCAGCCGGGATGGTGGCGACAGCCTGCCGCTCGATTTCCTCGGGGGTTTTGCCCGTCGCCTTCGCGACGATCTCGTCGAGGGCGCGCGTGCGATCCGTACGGATCCGTCCCGGCGCGAGGTTGTTGACGAGGATCTTGTATGGCGCCAATTCGAACGAAAGCGTCTTCGTGAGCGCAACCACGCCGGAGCGAAACACATTGCTCAGCACCAGTTGTGGAATCGGCACCTTCACGCCGGAGGTGATCACGGTCAGGATCCGCCCGCCGCCCTGCGCTTTCATCGGCCCGACGGCGCCGCGGATCAATCGAACGGCGCTCATCAAGTTCTGCTGAAACGCCTGCTCCCATTGGGCGTCGGTGAGTGCCAGTCCCGAGCCCGTGGGCGGCCCGCCGGCGTTGACCACGGCAATGTTGAGCCGGCCAAACTCCTCCTGCGCAGTCCGCAGCAGGCGTTCCGCGCCTTCCGGGCGTGACACGTCGGCCACAACGCCCACGGCGCGGCGGCCGGTCGAGGTCCCGACCTCGTCCGCCGCTTGGCGGATCGCATCCTCGCGACGGCTGCCCATGACCACGTCCGCACCGGCCTCGGCCAGGCCCTGCGCGATGGCGCGGCCGATGCCGGAGCTGGCGCCGGACACGATGGCGACGCGTCCGGACAGATCGATCTTCATCCCCGTCCCCCTTTCCTCGAATCACCGCATGCGCCCGGCGTGTTTGGATGTCGTGTTCGGGCGTTGCCGCGCCCTTCGCTCGATGTGGGGCACCGGAGCGTCCTATCGGTCGTGCGACCGCATTCGCTCTGGATCGCCTCATTCTCCTCTCGGATCTCGCCTGCGGCGTGAGGATCACCGTGTGTGCCATCGATCGAGGACCCGGTCGGAGGGTCGGCAGGAATTCGTCGGTTGGTCTCGGAACACACTTTCTGGGGAAGAACTAGATACCGGTCCATGCGCCGCACACACTCCACGTACCCGTCACTGCTCGCAGCGACCCCGGCGAGCGTGCGCCGCCTGCTCTGTCTTGCGGCGCTGGTAGGTTTTGTCGCTTTTCAGTGGCCTGCCGCCGGGCTCGCCCAGGGTATCACGATCCCCTTCTCCCCTCCGTCGGAGGGCACTCCGACGCCGTCTCAGCCAACGCCGCCCCCGTCCCAGACGGCGCCGCCGTCTCCGACGCCGGCACCGTCCCCGACGCAGCCGCTTCCGCCTCAGACCGCTCCATCCCCTCCGGGCGGTGCGGTTCAGGTGGCCGTGACCGGGGATCCCGCCCCGGTGGACACGCTGCGTCTTGGCATCGAGACAGCGGTGCGGGAGGTAGTGCCCGAAGCGCGCACGGCCCAGGTCACGCTGGTTTCGGCCACCCCTGCGCTCGCTCCCCTGGACCCATCCGGAGGCGCTACCGTTCAGGCAACGGTGCAGGTGGTGTCCCCGGCGCGGGCGCCCCAGCTCGTGACCGTGCCGGTCGCGGTCACGAACGTGGCGGCGCAGTGGCCGGATGCGCAGGTGCTCCTCGTCAGCAATAGCCCGGAGTCGCTGCCGTTCGGCAAGGTGTTGTACAACGCCTCTCTAGGCAATGGGCAAACGGCGCGGCTTCTCTACCATCATCAGAACGGGTCGAAGACGAGTCGGATGACGATCGAGGTCGCCTTGAGCAACCCCGCCCGTTCTCCAATCACGCTGTGGGTCAACGGGGCGAGCGGAGGCCCGGCTTCCGACGAGCTCCTGATCGGTCACGCGGCGGCCTACCGGTTCCTGGGGCAGTACGCGACTCACGCGGGCTTCCTGATGCAGATTCCGGCGAACACGACGGTGCCTTTACTGTTGCACGACCTGCCGCCGCTCGGGGTCGTGAGCGGAATCGTGCAGCTGTCCCTCGTCACCGGCGACCGTCTGAACCTCCAGGTCGTCGCACGGCTCGCAGGTGAGATGGACCCGCCAACCGACAGCTTCATACCCGACTTCGACAACGTACACCAGCGGGGGGCCTTCGCGAACCCGTACATCGATCGGCAGGTCACGTTCGTCGCGGGCGGATCGCCGGTCATCATGACGCTCGGCGACGACAGGGATCTGATGCGCGAGGGCGCGACCGGGGAGCGGCTTCAGGGAAACTACGGGGTCATCTACACGTTCGAGATCCACGCCAGCAACCCGACCTCCGAGCGCGTGGTTGCCTCGCTCGTTATGCACGCGGACGGTGGCCAGGCGCGGGGCACGTTCATCGTGGATAACCGGCTCATCAACGGGCCGGCCGTGGAGCCGAACGCACCGAAGACCGTCGCGACGATCGCGCTGATGCCGGGGGAGAGCCGCATAGTTCGGATCACGACGATGCCGGAGAGCGGGTCCAACTACCCCGTGCATCTCGTCCTTGGCCCGCCGCCGTAGGCCTGACCCGCGTCGCGGCAGCGCCAGATAGGTCAGGCGTACCCTGCCAGATCGAGATCCCGTCCGTAGCTTCTCGAGCGCTTAGGGCGTTTTTCCGGTCGCGCTCTGCTCCGCAGCGGCCCGCAACGGCGCCACGAGGCGATCGTACGTCACCGTGAGATCCTCGGGAAGCACCTTCACCTCGCCGATCACCGGCATGAAGTTGGAGTCGCCCACCCAGCGGGGGACGATGTGGACGTGCAGGTGGTCGTCGATGCCGGCCCCCGCAGCACGGCCCAGGTTGATGCCGATGTTGAATCCCTCGGCGCGGTACACTTCGGTGATCGCTTCCATGGCCGCCGTCACGAGATGAAACAGCTCGAGCCGTTCGTCCGTGGTGAGTGCGTCCGGACGCGCGACGTGGCGGCGCGGCACCACCATGACGTGGCTGGAGTTGTAGGGAAACGCGTTGAGGATGACGAATGCCTCGTGTCCCTGGTACAAGACGCCGTTCTCCCGGTCGCGCGCTTCCGCCGGCAGCGAACAGAAGATGCACTCCTCGGTTCTGGGTGCTTTAATGTACTCGAGCCTCCATGGGGCCCACAGGTGCCTCACCCGGCCTGACCTCGTCGGAGCTGGACCAGGGCCTCTTGCGCCGCCGCCTGCTCCGCCTCTTTCTTGCTCCGGCCCCGGCCCTCTCCGAGGACCCGACCGCCCACCTCCACGACGGCCACGAACATCCGGTTGTGGTCCGGGCCCTCCTGGCCGATGATCCGATACCGCGGCAGCCGGCGCTCGCGTTGCTGAACGAGTTCCTGCAGCTGGCTCTTGTAGTCGCCCTCCCCCGGTTCCTCGAGCCGGGCGAGATCCTCCGCGAACCAGCGCATTACGCAGTGGTGCGCCACGCCGTACCCCGAGTCGACGTACACGGCCCCCACCAAGGCTTCGAGGGCGTCGGCCAGCAGCGACGCTCGGCCGCGTCCACCGCCCTTCTCCTCGCCCCTGCCGAGGACCAGGTAGCGCCCAAGGTCTAGGGCACGTGCCACGTGCGCCAGCGGTCCCTCGCTGACCACGGAGGCACGCAGGCGCGCGAGGTCGCCCTCCAGCCGTGTCGGGAACATCCGGTACAAGTGATCGCTGACGGCAAGGTTGAGCACGGCGTCGCCCAGGAATTCCAACCGCTCGTAGTTGTCCCCGTGCCGGCTGCGTGCATCCGAGCCCACGGATCCGTGAACCAGGGCCGTGTGGAGCAGCGACCGGTCACGGAAGCGCACGTCCAGCTTAGCCTCCAATTCCGCCAGCGAAGCGTCACGCTCCGGCGACAATGCGGTGGGACCGCCAGGCGCGAGCCCGTTCACGGGCAGTCAGATCCGTGGACTCGCGGCGCGCGGCCCGCGCGCTCTCTCGTGAAACCGTCGAGATGCCGCAACTAGGACGGCCTCCGAAGGATCAGGATGGCGTTGTGGCCGCCAAACCCGAACGCGTTCGACATGGCCACGTCGACACGCGCGGGACGGGCCACGTTCGGAACGTAGTCCAGGTCACAATCCGGGTCCGGTACTTCGTAATTGATCGTCGGCGGGAGCTTCTGCCGCTCGATCGCGAGCGCACACGCGATCAGTTCGACGCCTCCGGCGGCGCCGAGGAGATGCGCCGTCATCGATTTGGTCGAGCTGACGGGGATCCGCTTGGCATCGCTGCCGAAGACGCGCTTGATCGCGAGCGTCTCGAACTTGTCGTTGTAGGGCGTGCTCGTGCCGTGGGCGTTGATGTAGCTCACCTGGGCCGGTTCCAGCCGGGCGTCGTCGAGAGCCATGCGGACCGCCAGCACCGCGCCATCGCCCTCCGGATCAGGCTGGGTGATGTGATACGCATCCGCGCTCATCCCGTATCCGGCGAGTTCCGCGTAGATCCGGGCCCCGCGGCGCTCGGCGTGCTCCCAGGCTTCCAGCAGCACAACGCCGGCTCCCTCACCCATGACGAATCCGTCCCGGCCGGCGTCGAACGGACGCGAGGCCTGCTCCGGCGCATCGTTGCGCGTGCTGAGCGCCTTCATCGAGCAGAATCCCGCCAGGCTGAGCGGCGTGATCGCGGCCTCAGACCCGCCGCAGATCATGGCATCGGCACCGCCCTGTTGGATGATGCGGAGCGCCTCGCCGATCGCATGCCCGCCCGTGGCGCACGCGGAGACAACCGAGAAGTTCGGCCCGCGGGCGCCGACCTCGATGCCCACCGCGCCCGATGCCATGTTGATGATGATCATCGTGGCAAAAAATGGGCTCACACGGCTGGGACCGCGCTCCCGGAGAATCTGGTGCTGCTCCTCCCAGGTGTGAGCTCCGCCGATCCCGGACCCGATCACGACCCCCACGCGATCGCGGTTCCTCGGGGAGATCTCAAACCCGCCGTCGTCCATGGCGAGTCGCGTGGCCGCGATGGCCAGATGGACGAATCGATCGTTTCGGCGTACCTCTTTGCGATCCAAGTACGATGCCGCGTCGAAATCGGTCACCAGGGCTGCGATCTGGCAGTCGAAGGGGCTGGGATCGAACGTCGAGATCCGTCGCACTCCCGACCGCCCTTCCATGAGGGCGTTCCAGAAAACGTCCTTCCCCGTGCCAATCGGGCTGACCACGCCTACGCCCGTGACAGCTACCCGTCGTCGCAATTCCCGCTCCATTCCCGAAATCTCGCGCGCCGTGATCGCCCGCCTTACTCGGCCGGCGCTTCAGTGTGACTCTCGATGTACTTTACGGCCTCGCCGACCGTCGCGATCTTCTCCGCATCCTCGTCCGGAATCTCCAGATCAAACTCTTCCTCCAGCGCCATGACCAACTCGACGACGTCGAGCGAGTCTGCGCCAAGGTCCTCCACGAACTTGGACTGCGGCGTCACCTCACTGGCTTCGACGCCCAACTGCTCCACGACGATCGCCTTCACCCGATCGAACACCGGTGCCATTCCTCGACCACCCCCCTAAGTCTTCCGTCCCACGTTCCGCGCGCGGCCACGTTTGCCTTCCGGAGCCGCGAGCGACGTTCGCCCCGAGCCTCTACCGCATTACCACGCCACCGTCCACGTTCAAGACCTGCCCAGTGATGTACGATGCTTCGTCCGATGCGAAGAATGCCACGGCCGCGGCGATTTCTTCCGCGTTCCCGGTCCGGCCCATCGGGATGTGGCTCAGCACTCGAGCGCGCTGCTCCTCGGTCAACGCCGCGGTCAGCCCGGTCTCGACATATCCGGGGGCGACCGCGTTGACCGTGATGCCTCTCGCGGCCACCTCCCAGGCCACCGCTTTCGTGAATCCGATCACGGCCGCCTTGGCCGCGATGTAGTTCGCCTGGCCGGGATTGCCGACCTCTGCCACGATCGAGGTGATGTTGACGATGCGTCCACGCCGCTGCCGGATCATCTCTCGCAACACGGCGCGCGTGCAGTAGAAGGTACCGTGTAAGTTGATGGCCAGGATCTCGTGCCAGTCCTCGTCCTTCATTCGGAGCAGCAGGCCATCTTTGGTCAAGCCTGCGTTGTTGACCAGGACGTCCAGACGGCCGCGCCACTCAAGCGCCTCGGCGCACAGCTTCCGGCACGCGTCGGCGGACGACACGTCCCCCTGCACGATCAGGCCGGCACCTCCCGCTTCCCGCACCCGGCGGAGTGTTTGTTCCGCCCCAGCCGCGTTCCGGCCGTAGTGCACCACCACCGCAAGGCCGTCTCGCGCGAATCGCTCCGCCACCGCGCCGCCGATGCCCCCCGACGCCCCGGTGACCAGCGCGACCCTCGCGTCGGTGCTCATCTGCCGCGCCGCCTCACTGAATCCCTGTTCGTCGGTTCCGCTCCGTTCATCACGGCGATGGCTCGAGCGGCACCGGCGAGCGCACCGGGAGTCCGAGCGCGGTGGCCGTCGCGTGCCACGACTCGAGATCCTCGACGTGCCGCACCTCGGCGTCGACCGTGCGGCGGATCATCCCACCGAGCGTGGTTCCAGGCCCGAACTCCACGAACTGGCGGACGCCCGCGTCGTACATCGCCCGCACGGATTGCTCCCACAGGACTGGAGAGGTGACCTGGGCGAGGAGCGCCCGCCGGATCTCTCCGGCCGCGCGGACCGGGGTCGCCGACACGTTTGCGAACACCGGAATCCGGGCGTCACGAATCGCCACCCGCTCGAGGTCTACGGCCAGGCGCTCCGCGGCCGGTTGCATCAGACGCGTGTGGAACGGAGCGCTGACCGCGAGCGGCAGCGTCCGGCGAGCCCCAAGCGACCTGGCCGTCTCGAGCGCCGCCCGAACCGCCACCGTGTCGCCGCCGATCACGATCTGGCCCGGACTATTGAAGTTGGACGGCTCGACGACGCCGAGATGCTCATGGCGCGCGCACGCCTCGTGCATTTGGACCGGGCTCAAGCCTATCACTGCCGCCATCATCGTGTCGCGTCCGGCGCACGCCTCCTGCATGTATTCTCCACGGACCCTTACCAGCGCTACGGCGTCCTCGAGCTCCATCGCGCCGGCACAAACCAGGGCGGTGTACTCTCCGAGGCTCAGTCCGGCGGCACAGTCGGGCTTCAATGGCAGCGCGGCCAGACACGCGAGGCTCGTAACGAGGATCGCGGGCTGCGTATTCGCGGTGGCGCGAAGCGCTTCCTCCGGACCATGAGCGCACAGCGCCAGCAGGTCGAACCCTAGGGTCGCCCCGGCGCGCTCGAATACTGCGCGGGCGTCTCTGCACTGCTCCGCCAGCTCCCGCCCCATGCCGACATATTGGGCGCCCTGTCCCGGAAAGACCGCTGCGGTCGCCACCCGGCTATGCCACCCCTCTACGGCGAATTACGCGCACGCTGCTACTCGGCTGGCATGCCGTGGGAGGCCGCAGGCTCCCCGAGGCGGCTCACGGCGTCACGGATCGCATCGACCATGTGCGCGCGAACCGATTCCACCGCGAGCGCCACCGCGTTGCGAATCGCCTTGGCTTGTGAACTGCCGTGGCTGATGATGCACACCCCGCTGACCCCGAGAAGTGGGGCACCGCCGTACTCAGTGTAGTCCATCCGGCGTTTCACCGCACGGAGGCCGGGCGCCGCGAGCGCCACGCCGAGCCGGACGCGAGGTCCGCGGGTCAGCTCCTCCCGCAGCAGCGCGAAGATGCCCAGTGCCAGGCCCTCTCCGAACTTCAATACGAGGTTCCCGACGAATCCATCGCACACCACCACGTCGGCGACCCCGTCGAAGAACTCCCGGCCCTCGACGTTGCCGATGAAGCGCAGCCCGGATTGCCGGAGCAGTTCCGCGGCTCTGATGACGAGGTCGTTGCCCTTCGTCTCTTCGGTCCCGTTGCTGAGCAGGCCGACCCGGGGTTCCGATATGCCGAGAACGCGGGCGTAGACGCTGCCCATGACCGCGAACTGCACCAGGTGCTTGGGGCGGCAATCGACGTTGGCGCCGACATCCACGAGAATCGCGCGACCGCGGGTGGTGGGAACCGCCGCAGCGATCGCCGGGCGGTCGATGCCTTCAACGCGTCCAAGCCCGAACAAGGCGGCCGCCATAGCCGCGCCGGTATTGCCGGCGCTGACCATCGCGTCGGCTTCTCCGCGGCGCACGAGATCGATCGCGACGGGGATCGAGGCCCGGCGCTTGCGACGCAGCGCCATGGCGGGTGCCTCCGCCATGGCGATGACCTCGGGCGCGTCCTCGATGCGGACCCCCCGCGCGCCGCCGGTGTGGCGCAACTCTTGCTCCAGGACGCGGGCCTGACCGACCAGGATGACTTTGACCCCGAGCGTTCGTGCCGCCTGGACTGCCCCGGCGACCACCTCGCGCGGCGCATGATCGCCGCCCATCGCGTCGACAGCCACGCGCATGGCGCCTTCCCGGCCTCTCATCGCGCGAACGGATGCATGCAAGCGCCTCAGGATACTCCAGCCGGCAGGAACGAGAGGCGGCGGCCGCTCATCTCAGGTCTTGGACTTTTCCTCTTCTTCCCGCACTTCGATGACTTGCCGTCCGGCGTAGGTTCCGCACGTCGGACACACGCGGTGCGGGACCATCGGCGAATGGCACTTTGGGCAGCGCACGAGCGTCACCGTCCGCGCCTTGAAGTGGGCACGCCGCTTGGCCGTCCTCGATTTGCTAAATCGCCGTTTCGTCAGCCCCATCGGTTACTCCCCTTCCCGGCGTGAGCGCTCCACCCCGCGCGTCCTCTTGGCGACCGGGGGCGCCCCATCCCCTGTCCACTGCCGCAAGCCTTCCAACCGGGGATCGACCTCCTCGGTATCGCAGTCGCATCCCCCGGCGTTGCGGTCGGCGCCGCATTTCGGACACAGCCCCTTGCAGGTCGGCGAACACCGCGGGCTGATCGGGATTGCGAGCGCGAGGTGCTGGCGAACCAACTCCGTCAGATCGACCAGGTCGCCCGACCCGATCGGCGCGATGAAGTCGTCCGGCCCCAACACCTGTTCGTTCGCGTCGCCACCCCCCGCACGACTGCCGTGGGGCGTCGCCGTCTCGGCCCGCGCTGGTTTTGGCCCACGGCGGTTTTGGTCCACGCCGTGGGTCGAGGACTGGCCACGCCGTGGGCTGAGGACCGGCCGCGCCGTAGGCACAGCGGCAGGGCCTGCGAATTCGCGGCGTTCGCCCGCGCGATCTCGGTCGGGCGGGACCGTCGTCCGGTGACCGAATTCTTCGTCGACGTCCACCTCAAGCGCCTGCGAAAACCTCGCGAGGCATGCTCCGCAGATCAGCCCGGCAACCGCCGAGACTCGGCCGTGCACGTACACCGTTCCTCCGGTCCCGCGCAGCACGAACTGGCCGCGCACCGGGCCCGCCAGGATCACCTCGTCGGACGGCGGCTCGAGCCGTTCACCAAAGGCCACCACCCGCGTGGCGCCCGCGGTGAGCAAGTCGCCAACGTAGGCGCGCACATCCCCACCTCACGCCACGTGCCCGGGCATCGCTCCCGGGCACACCGGCTCATTATACGGACGCCATTTTCTCGTTGTCAAGGCGGCCCGCCGTCGCGCCGCCTGGACCCACGCCGTTGCGGTCCCCGAGGATGGCCTTGCTGCGCTTGATCGTCGAGAGCACCCGTGACACTTCGGCGTCGAGACGTTCGAATACTTTGAGCGCGTACAGGTCGGCCTGACGCCGAACGTCCTCCGCCTCCTTTGTCGCCTCGGCGCGCAGCGCCTGCGCTTCGAGCTCGGCACCCCGCACGACTTCGGCTTCGACGCCGCCCCGTGCGCGTTCCTGGGCTTCGAGGACGATGCGGCGCGCTTCGTCCTGGGCGCGTCGCAACACCGCTTCGGCTTCCGTTTGCGCGTGCTGGGCGCGCGTCGCTCCGTGGGAGATGAACGCACGAAGCTGCGCCACCAGCGCGCGGGCTTCCTCGAGCCGCGAACGTCGTCCGAAGATCGAACCCCCGGACTCAAGCAGCACCTCGAGGCGGTCCACGCACTCGGTCGCGGATCGGAGCGACGGGGCGTTATCGGAATTGGTCATGCGTCCTCACCTCGCGTGCGAAGATGTAATCCGGCGCAGGTGCTGCGCGACGCCGGCTGGGACGAGCCCCGCGACGGATCCGCCGAACGCGGACACCTCCCGGATCAGCGTGGAGCTGAGGTACGCGAGCTCGGGGCTCGTCATCATGAACACGGTTTCGATCGCCGGACTCAGACGCTTGTTCATGGCGGCCATCTTCAACTCGTACTCGAAGTCCATCATCGCGCGCAGGCCTCGCACGATCACCCTCGCGCCCACGCGGCGCGCGAAGTCGACCGTCAGGCCGTCGAACGGCCGCACTTCGATGCCCTGGCGCCGCGCCACCGCGGCGCGGAGCATCGCGACGCGCGCCTCGATCGGAAACAGCGTGTCCTTCTCGACGTTCGTCAACACCCCGACGATGACGCGCCCGAACATCTGGCGCGCCCGCACGATGATGTCCAGATGTCCGTTGTGCACGGGGTCGAACGTGCCCGGGTAGAGCGCCGTCTGGATCCGGGTCATCACGCGCCACCGTCGGGCTCGTAGAACCACACGCCCGTCTCGCCATACCGCGCCGCCCGGACCCGCCGCAGCCCGGCGACCTCGCCGGGATCGTCGCGCCAGTGTCCCTCGACAACCGCTACCGCCCCTGGCGTAAGCACCCCGGCCTCGACAAGGGCGCGCAGCGCGCGCACCTGGAGCCGCTGTCCGTAGGGCGGGTCCAGGATCACGATGTCGAACCGCACGCCCTCGCGTCCGAGGGCGGCGACCTCCGTCAACGCGTTGGCGCGGCGGACGGCGCCGAGTCCTTCGACTCCGGCCGCACGGAGGTTGTCGCGAATGATGGCCGCGCTCCGAGGATCGCGCTCGACAAACACCGCTTCCCGGGCGCCGCGGCTCAACGCCTCGATCCCGAGCCCCCCTGTTCCGGCGAACAAGTCCAACACACGGGTCCCCCCCAGACGCGGCGCGAGCGCATTGAAGATGGCTTCCTTCACCATGTCCGACGTCGGCCGCGTCGCGGCTCGCGTGGCTGTCCGGAGCCGCGTCCCTTTCGCCGCCCCCGCCGTCACACGCATCCTGCTATCGCTCCAACGCGCACCATTGCATCCGTCGCCCGGTCGTGAAGTCGCCAGTCTCCGGGAAGGGGCCGGGCATGTTCCTCCGCATCAACCGACTCGCGCATTCTCGGGCCGCGCCGCCCGAAACCGGACGCGCAGAGCCTGCGCGATCTCTTGGTGCTCGGCACGCCGCAAGGCCGGGTCCCGCTCCAGCAGGTCTGCCGCATCCCGTCTCGCCCACTCGAGCCACTCGTGATCGCGCAGCAGGTCCGCGACGCGCAGATCGCTGATCCCGTGCTGCCGGCGGTCGCCCAACAACTCGCCCACTCCCCGCAACTCGAGATCCCGCTGTGCGATCCGGAAACCGTCCGTCGTTCCGACCATGACCTCGAGCCGCGCCCGCCCCTCGTCCGTCTTCGGATCGCCGACGAGGACGCAACGCGACTGCTCCGTGCCCCGTCCGACGCGTCCGCGAAGCTGGTGGAGTTGAGACAGACCGAAGCGGTCGGCGTCCTCGATCACCATCACGGTGGTGTTCGGGACGTCGATCCCGACCTCGATCACCGTCGTCGCCACGAGCACATCGGTGCGTCCGTCCCGGAGTGCACGCATCGCGCGCTCGCGCTCGTCCACCTTCATTCGCCCGTGCAGCACGTCGACGCGAACGTTCCGCAGCGCCGTTCCCGAGAGGCGCGCCGCCAGCGCCGTCGCCGCCTCGGCCTGCAGCTTGTCGGATTCCTCGATCAGCGGGCACACGATGTAGGCCTGCCGTCCCTGCGCCACCTGATCACGGACCCACTCGTAGATCTTGGGACGCTGCGCGGGAGAGCGGACGTACGTCAGGATTGGCGAGCGTCCCGGTGGGAGCTCGTCCAGAATCGAGACGTCCAGGTCGCCGTACAACGTCAGCGCGAGCGTCCGTGGGATCGGGGTCGCCGTCATCACGAGCACATCGGGGTGGTCCCCCTTGTAGCGCAGCGCCGCCCGTTGCGTGACGCCGAACCGGTGCTGCTCGTCGACCACCACGAGGCCCAGGCGGTGAAACTCGACATCGCCTTCGATCAACGCATGCGTGCCGACGACCACGTCCGCCAGACCCTCCCGCACCGCCTCCAGCGCGTCCTCGCGTGCCGTCCGCCCGAGGCCGCCGACCAGCAGCGTGACCGTCAGCCCGAGCGGCGCGAGCAGGGTTCGCAGCGTCAGGTAGTGCTGGCCGGCGAGGATCTCCGTCGGCGCCATGAGCGCTCCCTGGGCGCCGCCGCCGACGCACCGCAGCAGCGCGGTCGCGGCGACGACCGTCTTGCCGGAGCCGACGTCCCCCTGAAGCAGTCGGTTCATCGGGTGCGGCCGTTCCATGTCGTGCAGCATCTCGGTGATGACGCGGAACTGCGCACCCGTCAGCGTGTACGGGAGGCTCCTGTGGAATCGCGCGACGAGCTCGCGGGCGTCCCCGTACCGCACGCCCCGGGGGGACGCCGCCCGCGAGGCCTTTTGTTGGAGGAGCAGCAACTGGAACAGCAACAGCTCCTCGTACACCAGGCGGCCTCGCGCGCACTCGTAGTCGCCGAGCGTGTCGGGAAAGTGCGCCTGACGGATTGCCCGTTCGACGTCCGGGAGCCGGTACTGCGCCCGCAGCCGACCGGGGAGCCACTCGCGCAGTGCGCCGGCGTGGTCTTCCAGCGCGCGCGCGACGATCGTGCGCATGACACGCTGGCTCAGCCCCTCGGTCCCGGCGTACACGGGCACGATCCGGCCGACGTGGAGGCTGTCTTCCCCCTCTTCGATCGCTTCGAACTCGGGGGCGGTCATTTGGATCTCGCCGGCTTGGCGCTGCACGCGTCCGTGCAGGACCACGCGCGTGCCCGGCGGCAACTGTCGGGCAATATACGGTTGGTTGTACCAGACGGCGTGCAGGACCCCCGATCCGTCGGTCACGGCGGCCTTCACGATCACGAGGCGGCGCCGACGCGGCCGGAACTGCCGGACGCGTACCACGGTCCCCTGGACCGTCTCCAGCGCCCCGTGCGCCACGTCGTAGATGCTGCGGAGGTGGCTGCGGTCCTCCACACGGCGCGGCAGCCGGTACAGGAGGTCCAAGACAGTTGCAATCCCCAACCGGCCCTCGAGCAGGCGGGCGCGCGCGGGTCCGACCCCGCGCGCGTACTGGATGGGAGTGTCCAGGCCGACGGAATTCCCCCGGGGTTCCCGAGGCGCTCGGGCAGGGGCCGCGGCGGAGGTGACGATAGCGCCGCGGACTCCACCGTGAGAAGATGCCGAGGCCGCAGGCGTTTGCGCTCGCTCAACGGCCTCGTGCGATGGGCTGTCCCTCCGGATGATCGCCATGGCGCCCGCTTTCCGCGTCAAATTGCACAGTCGCCCCGGGGCGTGCCTGGCCGGATACGCACGACTGCCGTGGCATTCTACGCCGGGTGCGTTGCCCCTGCTCGCGGTCGTGTGGTACACTGATCCGCGGCAGATCGAAGGGGAGGATTCTTCATGGCGCGTCGTTGCGCGGTGTGCGGTAAGTCGCCGAGCACCGGGTATCTCGTCAGTCACTCGCACCACAAGACCAAGCGGCGGTTTCTACCCAACCTGCAGCGAATCCGCATCGTGCTCGACGGCGTGCCGCAGCGGGCGCTGGTGTGCACCGCCTGCGTCAAAGCCGGCAAGGTCAAGCGGACCGCTTGATCGCGGGGCGGGACCCACGCTCACATGAGCTGCGTGGACCCGCTCCCGAGCCTGGCGATCAACTCTTCCACGTCGTCCCGACCCAGCACGTAGCGGTCTCCGCAGAACCGGCACGTGACCTCCGCCTGGCCCTCCTGGGCCAGTAATGTTTCCAACTCCTTCGTCCCGAGAGTGAGAAGCATTTCTTCGACCCGCTGCCGCGTGCACCGGCAGTGAAACCGGACCGGGCTGACTTCTCCGAAGGCCGGCTTCCATCCGCCGAGCGCGACGGTGAGGATCTTCTCCGGCGTGCACCCTTCGGCGACGAGTTGCGTGATCGGTGGCATCCGCCGCGCCCGAGCCTCGAGGTCGGCGACCACCTCCCCGGGTGCACCGGGCAGCGCCTGCACGCAGAGCCCTCCGGCCGCGATCACGCGGCGGTCGGGCCCGACGAGCACCCCGAGCGCGACGACGGACGGCAGTTGCTCCGACCGGGCGAAATACGCGGCGAGGTCCTCGGCGATCTCTCCCGACACGAGCGGCACGGATCCATGGTAGGGCGTGCGAAGCCCGACGTCCCTCGTCACGTGGAGCATCCCCTGCTTCCCGACCAGCCCTCCCACGTCGAGCTTGTGCGCGGGGGTCGCGGGAAGATCGGCCTGTGGGTTCATGGCGTAGCCGCGGACCAGGCCGTGCGCGTCGGCCTGAGCGACAATCGCTCCAATCGGACCATCGCCGAGCACGCGGAGCAATACCGAGTGACCGTCCTTGAGATCTGCCCCGAGTAGCGCGGCCGCCGTCAGGCTGCGCCCCAGCGCCGCTGTGGCCGTTGGGGAGGCGGTATGCCGAATCCGGGCGTCCTCGACCATCTGCGTAGTGACCGTGGCCACGGCACGAATCCGCTCGCCGGCCGCGGTTCCCCGGATCATGTAGTCTCCCTTCGCTTCGGCGCTCATTCGTACCCCTTCGCTCCGCATGTTGACGCTCAGTGGTGGTCTGTGGATCCGCACCGACGATCGCGCGTGACGGACGACCGGGACGCACCCTACCCTGGTGCGCGCGCGGCATACAGCGGGTCCGTGGGCCCGTGGCCGTGGCCCAGCGGGAGCGCTCCTTCGATCGCGCGCGTGATGAACTGCTTTGCCGCCCGGACCGCTTCTACGGGGCTGGCCCCGCGCGCCAGCTGGGCGGTGATCGCCGCCGAGAAGACACACCCGGTGCCGTGCGTATGCGGCGTGAGCACCCGCGGGCCCTCGAGGTGCTCCACCGCATGTCCGTGGTACAGCACGTCCACCGCGGCGCCCTCGAGATGTCCGCCCTTGACCACCACGTACTGGGGCCCCAGCGCCGCGATGGCGCGTGCCGCGTCTCCCATGTCGGCGAGCGTCCGGATCTCGCGCCCGGTCAACGCCTGCGCCTCATGAAGGTTCGGTGTGACCACCAGCGCGAGCGGCAGCAACTCGCGTCGGAGCGCGTCCACCGCCTCGGGGCGCAGCAGCGCCGCGCCGCTTTTCGAGATCATGACCGGATCGATCACCAGGGTGCGAAGGCCGTGCCGCCGGACGCTCTCGGCGACCGCGCGAATGATCGCCGCACTGCTCAGCATCCCCGTCTTGGCCGCGTCGACGCCGATGTCGGTGACGACCGCGTCGATCTGCGCCGCCACGACCTCGGGCGGGATCTCGGCCACCGCGGTCACGGCCGTCGTGTTCTGGGCGGTGACCGCGGTGATCGCCGTCATTCCGAAGACACCCAAGGCGGAGAACGTTTTCAGATCCGCCTGTATGCCCGCACCACCGCCGGAGTCAGACCCCGCGATCGAGAGCGCGCGTGGAATCCGCATGCGTGTCCTTTCCCGACGGGGCATGCCTTCGGTCGGAGAGTGCGTGGTGCCGCAGCTCTCTCGCCGCCGCGGCTTGCACCCGGAGATGATCCCATCCCGCCGGAGCGAGCGGCGTACGCCGCCCGTCGAGCCCGACGAGCCAGCGACCTTCTCGGCGTGATGTGATTTCGCCGATCCGCGTCAATGGCACGTCCGCCGCGCGCGCGATGCTCGCTGCGGACGCCTCGAACCGCGGCCGCGACGTGAACAGCAACTCGAAATCCTCCCCGCCTCCCAGAGCCCAGGCGTACGGGTCGGCCCCGGCAGCCCCGGCAGCCTCGGCGAGTCCGCGTGCCATCGGCAGGCGGCCGAGCTCCAGCCGGACGCCGACGTTGGACGCCTCGAGGATGTGGACCAGGTCACCCGCGGTCCCGTCGCTGATGTCGATTGCCGCCGTCACCGCGGAGCTCGCGGCGAGCGCGACGCCGGCCGCGAGCCGCGGCGTCGGTCGTCGATAGGCCCCGCGCAGAGCACGGCCACCCGGCACGCGCAGGCGCGGGCGGGTCGCGAGGAACAACCCCGCCCTTGCCTTCCCCACGGCACCGGTGACCCACACCCCGTCCCCGGGCCGCGCGCCGGCCCGCGTGAGTGCACGCTCGACGTCCCCGAGCACCGTGATATCCAGCACGAGCGGCCCCGCGGTGCCGGAGACGTTCCCGCCCGCCACGACGACGCCGTACGCCCTCGCGGCGTCCCCCAGTCCTCGGTAGATCCCTTCGACGTCACGGAGCCTGACCCCCTGGGGCACCAGCACGGAGACGAGCGCGTACCGAGGCGTGCCACCCATCGCCGCGATGTCGCTCAGGTTGATGGCGAGCGCACGCCAGCCGACGTCCGACGGTGTGCTCAGGTCGAGCCGGAAATGCACTCCCTCCACCTGCGCATCGCACGTAGCCAGCGCCCGCCCGGGAAACGACAGCACCGCCGTGTCGTCGCCGATGCCGGTGCTGACACCGCGCCCCGCGGACGGGACCAGCCGGGTGAGCCTCGCGATCAAGGCGAACTCTCCGAGTTGGCTGGCCGTGCGATCCCGGCTACCCGGCGAGCGCCGCATCCACCTGTTCCCGCAGCTTCCGGGTCGCCTCGATCATGTCGTCCGCGAGGGTGACGGCCGTGACCACCGCCACGCCGGACGCACCTGCCCGGATGACGGCGGCGGCGTTCTCGATCGTGATTCCGCCGATGCCGACCACGGGCAACGACGACGCGCCGCGGATCTCCCTGATGCGCCCGAGACCCACCGGAGCCCCTGCGTCCGCCTTCGTCGTCGTCGCGTACACCGCTCCGACGCCGAGATAGTCCGCGCCGGCCCGTTCCGCCTCTTCGGCCTCCCCGCGTGTGGCCGCAGAGACGCCGAGCCAACGGCCGGGCCCCAGCAGCGCACGAGCCGCCGCCGCAGGGAGATCGTCCTGCCCAACGTGCGCCCCGTCCGCGCCGGCGGCCGCGGCCACGTCCACCCGATCGTTGACGATCAGCGTAACCCCGGCATCGCGGCAGATCGACGCGACCCGGCGCGCGGTCTCGACCATCACACGCACTGGTTCGCACTTCATCCGGAGCTGGACCGCGGTCGCGCCCCCGCGGACGGCGGCCGTGGCGATCTCGAGGTGCGAGCGCCCCCGCGCCCGCTCACCGTCGGTGATGACGTAGACCCGCCAATCCGCGCGCGTCCTCATGTCCGGACTCGCGCGCGGCGCGTGACGGTGTCGGCATCCAGGGCGGCAAGCGCATCCATTAGCGATGTGCGAAACGTCCCGGGGCCGGGTGAGCCTTCCGCGGCGCACTCGGCAGCAACCCCGTAGCAAATCAGCCCCGCGCTCGCGGCGCACAGGATATCCGGCTCGACGGCGCAAAACGCGCCGACGATCGCGCTCGCCATGCACCCGCTGCCGGTGATCCGCGTCAGGAGCGGGTGGCCGTTCTGCACGTGCACCGTGCGCGCGCCGTCGGTCAGGAGATCGATTGGGCCGGTTGCGGCGACGACCGCGCGCGTCTCCCGCGCAAGTCCACGCGCCAGCTCGTCCAGCGCGTCGACCTCTCCCATCGCATCGACCCCGCGGATCGCTCCGGCGCGCCCGGCCAGCGCCGCCACCTCCCCGGCGTTGCCGCGAACGCATGCGACCCGCACGGCCTGGAGCACGCGCCGCGCCTGAGCCGTGCGAAACGCAGTGGCCCCGGCTCCCACCGGGTCGAGCACCACGGGCACGCCGCGCGCGTTCGCACGGCGGCCCGCCCGCACCATTGCGTCGACGATCTGGGGCGTGGGCGTTCCGATGTTCAGGACCACCGCGCCTGCCGCCGCCGCCACTTCCTCCACTTCCTCGACCGCGAGCGCCATCACGGGGGCGGCGCCGACGGCGAGGGTGACGTTGGCGACGTCGTTCGCGGTGACGATGTTCGTGATATGGTGAATGAGCGGGCTGCGCTCGCGCACCCGCAACAGCAGCGCCGCGGCGCGTGCTGGGGCGATCGCCGGTCCGGCTACGCCACGCGCCACGCGTTTACCACTGGCACGCGGCGCAGCGCCCGGAGCACCACGTAGCCGAGCAGGGTCCCGGGAACGCTCGCGGACAAAAACGCAATCTGGAACCACGCCCAGGTGTGATGCGCACCGATCAACGGTTGGAACACCAGGGCGGCGATCGTCGCCCCGATCGGTCCCGTCCCGATGGGCTCGCACAATGCGGCGGCGTCGTTGCGGAACAAGCGGTATGCGTAGCCCACGACGAGCGCGCCGAAGGGGCTGCCGGGAAACGCGAACAGCGACCCGGTGTGGAGGCTGTAGCGGAGGACGGCCGTCACGAGGGCCGCACCTGCCGCGTACCAGGGTCCGAGCAGGACGCCCGCCACTGCGTTGATCGTGTGCTGGAACGGGGCGACGCGCGCGGGGCCAAGCGGGATGCTCAACGGTCCCAGCGCCGTCGCCGCGGCCGCGAACACGGCGGCCAGCACCAGGCGCCTCAGCTGTGCCCTGCCGTCTGACGAACCCGGTGTGCTCATATCGACCACTCCTCCATTCGCCATGCCATCTCCCAGAACAGGTACTCGTGCCGCTGGCTCGCCAGAAACACGTCGCGCAACGCCGGCTCGCGGGACAAAGGAAGATCCGCCGTGAGATCGTCGAACGCTCCGGCCATCCACTGCGCCATCGCGGCGTATTCCTCGGAGGTGTACATCCGGATCCAGTTGGCGTACAGCGGCTGATGCTCCGGCAATCCGGCCGCCCGCAGCCGTCTTGCGACTTCCCAGTAGCCGTGCGCACATGGGAGCACCGCCGCGAGGATCGCGGCCAGATCCATCGTCTCGGCGACGAGCCGGAGGTGATTGGTGTACGCCACGGTCGCGGGCGCCGGACGCGTGTCCTCCAGGACCTCGGGAGCGACTCCCGCGGCCCAGCACGTCTCCCGGTGCAGGTCCATCTCGGTGTTGAGCGTGAGGTTCAGCACATCGGCGAGGCGTGCGGCCGTTGCAAGATCGTCGGCTCGCGCCACCCCGAGGGCCAGCACGCGGCAGTACTCGACCAGGAACCGGTAATCCTGCCGGAGGTAGAATTGGTAACGGTCGCCGGGAAGCGTTCCGTCGCCGAGCCCCAGCACGAACGGATGGGTCTGAATCCGTTCCCGGAGCCCCGCGGCGTCCTCCTGGAGCCGTTCAAACAGGCTCAATGCTCACTCCTCCTCCTTGCGCATCGTCGAGAAAGGCGAGGATGGGCCTCACCGCCTGCGCGAGGTGACATCGTTCGCGATTCCGCAGGCATGCTCGCCTTCGGCTACGGCATGAGATTGACGAACAGATCATGCGCCGCCACCGGCGTCGTGATGACCTTGTGGGACGCCATCCACTGGCTGAACGCTTCCCAGTTCGCCGCGCTCTGTGTCTGCCCCCCGGCGTAGTACGGAAGCGTCGCCTGGAACGAGCGCTGGTTGAAGGTATCGTTCAGCGTGGGGTTGAGACGCGTGTAATCCCTGAACGCGGCCTGAGGATGCGTCTCCGTAAAGGCGAGGCCTCGGGCCACCGCGGCCACGAACCGCTGGAGCACGGGGCGCCGCGACGCGATCTCGTGATCGCGCGCGATCAGGACTAGCTCGTAGAACGTGGGCACGCCGTACCGCTCGGGTTCGAACATGCCGACCGCCTGCCCTTGCATCTCGATCTGCACCCGCTCGACGTTCCGATAGGCGCCGACGACGGCGTCCACCTTGTACGAGAGCAGTCCGGGCACGAGGTCGAATCCCACGTTGATCATCTTGATGTCGGAGGGCGTGCCTCCGTCGCTGCGGACGATCTGGTCCACGAGCGCATCCTCGTACCCGGTGACTGCAAACCCGACCCGGCGCCCGGCGAGATCCCTCGGCGTCCGAATGCCCGATCGCTTGAGGAACATGATCGTCGTCAGCGGCTGGCCGACTAGGATGCCGATGCTCTTGACCGGCAGTCCCTGTGCCCGGGCCATGACGACGCTCGGCTCGTAGCTCACCGCGATGTCGGCGCGGCCGACCGCCGCGAGCTTGAGCGGGTCGTCGGCATTCGCGGGCACCTGCAGCGTGACGCGAAGATCCGCCTGCGAGAAGTAGCCTTCCCCAAGCGCAGCGTACAGAGGCACGTGATCCGGGTTTGGGAACCAGTCCAGCATGAACGTCACCGGCTCGAGCCCGGCCGCCCCGGTCGGGCCCGGGGCCGGCGCAAGTACCCCGATGACCGTCGCCAGGAGCACCGCGACGCCCGCGGATGCCCACCGTCTCACGTCACACCTCCTGCCCCGCCCGCGCTACCGGGTCGCGGGCCGCTCCCCGCGGCGCCACGGCAGCACGAGCCACTCCGTCCCCGAGACGGCGACGAACAAGATCAGCGCCATGGTGCTCAGGTACACGATAGCGGCGAAGACTCGGTCGATGTGGAGCTGCGCGTTCGCATGGATCATCTCGAAGCCGAGCCCGCGGGTCGCACCGACCCATTCGCCGATCACCGCTCCGATGACGCTCGTCGCCACCGCAATGCGCACGCCCGAGAAGACAAAGGGCATCGCCGCCGGTATCCGGATCGTGTAGAGGATCCGCCGCTGGCCGGCTCCCAGGATGCGCAGCAGGTTCACGAGGTCCTCATCCGCCGCGCGCAGGCCGTCAACGGTGTTGACGACAATCGGGAAGAAGACGATCAACGCCGCCATTGCCACCTTCGACGCCATGCCGTACCCGAACCAGACGATCAGGAGCGGCGCGATAGCGAACACGGGAACCGTCTGGCTCGCGATCACGAGGGGATAGACCGCGCGCTCGATCGTCCGCGACGAGAAGATCGCCAGGGCGAGCACGATGCCGACCACGAAGGCGACGGCAAATCCCAGCAGGACTTCCGCCAGCGTGACGACCGCGTCCCCGAACAGCATGGCTCGATCAGAAACCAGCACCTCAGCGATGCGGCTCGGTGGCGGGAGGATGTACACCGGCACCCCGAACATTCGAACCGCCCACTCCCACACGACGAGGACCGCGGCAAACAAGCCCGCCGGTGGCGCAACACGGCCCGTCCAGCGGGCGGCGAACCGAGCCAGCGCGGCCGGTCCCGGGCGTGATCCCCGGCCCGCGGTGTGGACACGGTCGAGCGCCACCGCGGCGACGTGGCGGGGACCCGACGCGCTCAACCGCCGACCCCCGCGGGTGACGCGCGCAGCAGTTCGAGAATCTCCGCCTTGAGGCGCACCACGCCCTCGTCCGTGGGCTGGCGCGGTACCGGCGCCGCCACGGGCAGCACGGCACGGACCCGGCCCGGGCGTTCGGTGAGCACGTAGATGCGATCGGACAGGAGCACCGCCTCCTCGACGTCGTGGGTGATGAACAGCACAGTCCGTCGAAACTCGCTGCGCAGCCGCAGGAGGTAGTCCCGCATCGCGGTGCGCGTCATGGCGTCGAGGGCGCCGAACGGCTCGTCGAGCACGAGCATTTCGCGCCGGCACAGGAGCGTGCGGACTAACGCGACCCGCTGGCGCATCCCCCCGGACAGTGCGGCCGGGTACGCATGCCCAAAGCCGTTCAGGCCAAAGACCTGCAGCAACTCCCCCGCTTCCGCCCGAGCAATGGCGCGGTCGACGCCGTGAACCTCGAGTCCGAGCGTCGCATTGTCGAGCACCGTGCGCCACGGCAACAGCAGATCCTTCTGCTGCATATACGCGACTCGTCCCCGGGTGCCGCCAAGCGGCGTCCCGTCCAAAAGGACCGTGCCCTCGTCCGGAGGGAACAGGCCGGCGACGATGTTGCACAGCGTGCTCTTGCCGCATCCGCTGGGCCCGAGCAGCGTGACGAACTCGCGCTCCGCCACGTGCAACGAGACACCCGCCAGCGCCTCCACCGACGCGCCCCGGGCCGCCCCGGACGTCCGGTCGTCCGTGCCGGGGGCGCGGAAGCGCTTGACGACACCATTCACCTCGAGTTTTGCACGCATTTCCCCTCACCCGGACCGCCCGGCAAGCAACAGCGCCGCCCCCGGAATCGGGGCGGCGCTTCTACGGCCTCCCTCCGCTGGCATTACCCAGATCAGGTTCCGGGGTCGATGGCGGTCGTAGCCATCCTCTCAGCCTGGTCGTCCCAAGCTCCCCCATGCTATGCAATTGTCGGCAACCTGAGTATACCACAACGCCATAAAGGCACGACAACGTCGAAGTCCGTTGGTAGTGTACGGTGTTGTGTGTAAAAGCAGGACCCTCAAAAGGGAGGGCGTACCCCGACCTGGACAACCATACGAA
>DASPUZ010000106.1:0-36869 GCA_035622635.1 bacterium
GCTCTTCAGGACGACTCCCCTTATCTTCCTCTAGGGCCCCCGCATGGAGCCACTTCCCGATCAACCTCAAGACGCTGCTGTCCTTAATCCGTTGCTGAAGGAAGACCATCAGGTGCTCGTGCACGATGTTCTGGTGGGTAGAGGGCGGCCTCGGATGCGTTACTCCTTGCACCGCCCTCCCCCCGCAGAATCCGGCGGGCGGATCTCCCGCACCGGGCTCCCCAGAACGACATTCACGTCTCCGCCTCTTCAGACCGTCGGATGCAGAGTCTTCGGACGCGGCAGTTCAAACCACGATCGGCTCTTGAGGTAGCACCAGAATACCCGATGCCGTTGGCTCTGCCGTCGCAACGTTCTGGCCCCCTGCAGATGCGTGTGAAGTACCCACGAATATCCGTCTCGTAGACATGCATTACTTTTCCGCCGATCAGGTAGCTGCGAAGAGCCCGCAGCGCCTGGTGCGGATTGCGTCCAGGACGGTATCCGTAAGAACACTCCACGAAGTCCTGCTCGTAGATGGCGCTGAGAATCCGCGCCACCGCGCGCTGCAGCACCCGGTCTTCCACAGTGGGGATGCCTAACGGGCGCGTTTCGGACGTAGCCCCAAGGTTGGGGATGTCCACCCGTCGCACCGGTGGAGCCTGGTACTGCCCTGCTTTGAGCCGTTCCCAGAGTCGTACAACCCGTCCGTCCAGATCGCCTTCGAACTGCGCGCATGTCTCTCCATCCACTCCGCTTGCACCCTGCCGATTCATCTGCTGCCAGGTTTCTTTCAGAAACTCTGGCGTCAGAATGTGCGCCAGTGCGGTAAAGCGGCACTTCGAGTCTGCCTTGGCTTTGATCGCTATCCCGGCCAGTCCGGTGGCCACCCTGATCCTCCCTCTGAATGTGGAGGGGATGTTTCCCCGATCAGGTCGTGCGCTCTGCCCCGCCGCTTCCCCATGTGCGCGGCTTTCCCGCGCTCAGAGTACTACCAGCGGGTCCGACTTCCACCGCGGCATTTGCCTCCCTCAGGGTGGTCCATTCGGTTGGCAGACTCCATCAACCGCGACCAAGACCGCGGTGGATCTCCCAGGTCCCTCGACGCGTCCGTCTCCGTCCGTGCCGTGCTCTCAGACCCCGCCGAGGTCTCCGCGTCAGATGCCCTTGTATGTCATAGTGTCGAATAGAAAGACTCCAAGGTTGCCGCCCTGGGGAGAAGATCAAGGTGCCCTTGCGGTTTGACCGCTTGCAGAAGACTATCTCTCCCCAGGGACGGCGCGGCGGATGACCACCGATAGGGAGATGCGTCTCGAACGCCGGTCCCATACAAGGCTGCTGGTAGCGCCGCGCGCGGTGACCGCAGGTCTGAGATCGGAGGAGGCGAGCATCCGTGCTGTTGGTGGGAATTGATTGGGCCGATCGGGAGCACGTGTACTTCTTGATGGATGAAGCCGGCACTACCTTGTCCACGGGCACGATCGAACACACGGCGGACGGACTCGAGCACTTTATGACCGCCATCCGGGCGCGCGTGCAATCTCCCAGCGATATCCTTGTGGCGATCGAGACGTCGCACGGGCCGCTGGTCGGTGCTCTGCTCGACTCTGGGTTTACCGTCTATGCCTTGACCCCTAAGGCGGTGGAGCGCACGCGCGAACGCTTTCGGATGTCGGGCGCTAAATCGGACTTGCGGGATGCTTGGACCTTGGCGACGATGCTGCGCACCGACCGGCCGCTGTATCGCCCCATCGTGCCGGATTCCGAGATGGCGCAGGAACTGCGGGCGCTGACTCGAGATCGCGCTGATTTGGTGCGCACCCAGACGGTGCTGAGCAATCAGCTGACCGCATGCCTGAAGACCTACTTCCCGGAGTTCTTGACCTTCTTCGCGGATCCCGTTTGCCCGGTGGCCTTGGCGCTGCTCCACGCCTGTCCGACGCGGGAACGCCTGCAGGCCGCGTCGCAACGTGAGCTGGAAGCCTTCTTGCGACGTCATCACTGTCCGCATAGCCAAACGCGCGCGAGCCGGATTTATCAAGAGGTGCAGCGCGCCGGGTTTCAGATTGCTCCAGCCATCATGCGCACGAAAGCCCGCCTGGCGCAAACGTTGGCGGCGCAACTGCAAACGCTGGCGACGCACCTTGACGACTACGATCGGGAGATTGCGCGGGTATTGAAACTCCACCCTGACGGCGAGCTCTACCTGAGCCTGCCCGCTGGCGATCTTCTCGCCGCCAGGATGGTCGGAGAACTGGGCGACAATCGGGACCGGTATCAAGACCCCAGCATCGCCCAGTGCGAAGCCGGCACCGCTCCAGTCACCAAAGCGAGCGCCAACGTTCGCACCGTCCGGTTTCGGCGTGCCTGTATCCATCCCTTGCGCGAGACCCTCTGGCTATTCGCCTTCGCCAGCTTGAGACGATGTGCGTGGGCGCGAGCGTACTACGATCACGCGCGGAAGCGCGGTAAGAAGCATGCCGAAGCCGTCCGCATGCTGAGCAATGTGTGGCTGCGCATCATCGTTGCGCTCCGCCGTACGTCCCAGCCCTACGACGAAGCGGCGTTCTTGCGCGCCCGCTCTCGCCACATCCCCGCTGCGACTCCGCTCTTCTGCCGATGATGCATGTTCCGCTGTCCATCCAAATGAGAGCGGAGATACGTGCGGCACCATGCCCCTCACATCCATATTCATTTCCGGCCGGCGGTCATATAGGCACAAAGACGTCGACGATCGCGGCGGTCACGGGCGCGCAGCGGACCGCAGGCCAACCCCTTGACAGCGGCGAGCGTCGACGTCACGACCTTGATGCCCCTGACCGCCGGGCGGTTCTGCGACCTGACATCGCTCCATTCAGCGCTACCCTTCATCCGAGCGCTCGCCCGCCTTGACATAGGGAGTCTTCCGCGAGCAGGAACCAGCAGTACCGGGCATGTTTCACGAGCCGGGCAGCCCTCGAGGTAACCGGAAGCGCCTTTGAAGTGCACGATCCGGGCTTGGACGAATCTACCCTATCAGTCGGGTTCCCGCCGTGAGCGCGGAGGCTTAGCGCCTCACAAGCCTCAGGAAGAGTCTCGCCGCACGTCGTACGTGCAGCGGCCGCAAGGCTGAAGACAACAGGAAACATCGGCCCGCAGCGAATCTGCATCCCGCTCTCTCGTAACGGACTCCGATGATCTCATAGTGGCGAGCAACGGTGTGCCAGCCTGCATGTCTGAGCATCGAAAAGAAATGCTTTCGGACTACTTGCTCATAACCCGCGGCATCCCTGCGTCTATCTCTGGTGATCGTATCCAGGCCGCGGCAGTTCCAGATGAAGGTAGGCTGCGCCACGAACCGAAACGCATAGTGCCTAGCCAAGCGGATCGCCGTATCCCACTCCTGCATGGCGACAATCCGCTCGTCCAGGCCGCCGATCCTCTCCAGCGCTCGCCTTGCGACCAAGAGACCCTGAAACATCGGCGCGGGGGCTCGCAAGAGATCAACGTAGATCCAGCCATCAACAGGATCGATGTGGTGTTGCACTTGGTTTCCATCTTCGCCGATCCGATAACCTGCCGAGTGCACGACATTCGCTCTGCTCTCCAATGCCGCGGCAATACGAAGGTCCAAGCTCCGCGGCAACCACCGATCATCCGAGTCCAGGAACGCGACCCATTGCGCGCGGGCACTCCGGATACCGGTGTTCCTGGCGGCCTGAGCTCCCAGGTTTTGATCGTGCCGCCGCAACGTGATACGGGGATCTTCCAGTGCCAGACGCCTGACTGCGTCTGCCGTGCCGTCAACCGAACCGTCGTCCACCACGATGGCCTCCCAATCCCGGCACGTTTGTGCTTGGACGCTCCGCAACGCAGCGTCGATCGTCGATGCTCGGTTGAACGCCGGGATGACGATACTGACTAGAGGGAGACGCATGCTGGCCCCCGCCCAAACGTCCGGAGGCACGGTCAGGATTCGACGTGACGTAGCACGCGCGCCGGGTTGCCGGCCACGATCGCCCCGGGCGGCACGCTTCGCGTAACGACGCTCCCGGCGCCAACAACCGCCCCTTCCCCAATCGTCACGTCACACAGAATCACCGCTCCGCTCCCAATGGAGGCACCACGTTCGACGACAGTAGGGTGCACTGCCCAGTCGTCCTCGGTCTGGAGTTCCCCCTTCGCGTTGACTGCCCGCGGATAACGGTCGTTAATAAAGACGACGTGGTGGCCGATGAACACATCGTCCTTCACTACCACGCCCTCGCAAATGAAGCTATGGCTCGAGATCTTACAATTCTTTCCAATCGTGGCGCCCTTTTGGATCTCGACGAAGGCCCCGACCTTGGTGTTGGCGCCAATCTCGCATCCGTAGAGGTTCACGAACTCGTGCAACTGGACGTTCGCTCCGAGCTTGACGTCATCGCCAATACGCCGGTACATGATCGGTCTCGCCCTCGTCTCATCGCCCTGAAGTCAACATACAAACGGGTATTCGAGCGCTCGGGTTCGCCTCGCGTCTGTTTCCTCGTCCGGGCGCTGGAACCTCCATCATCGACGGAGGAGCGTGGTGCCGTTTCTGGATCCGAAAGACTACGCGGGTTCATCCTCTCGACGCAGGGCGCAACACCAAGGGGCGCGAATCAGCCGGAACCAGGGGCGACGGCTGTGCGCTCGCGGGAGCGGCGATGGTTCGTATTGCTGTAATCGGGTGCGGGTACTGGGGGCCAAACCTCATCCGCAACTTCTTCAAGGTGCCCACCTGCGAGATCGCGGCGATCGCGGATCTCGATCGGGCAAGGCTCGACCACCTGCGGCGTCTCTACCCCGCGCTTCGGACGACGTCGTCCGCGCAGCAGTTGTTCGAATCCCAAGAGATCGACGCGGTGGTCATCGCGACGCCGGTAACGACCCACTATGCGCTGGCGCGCGAGGCGCTGTGCCGAGGCAAACACGTACTGGTTGAGAAGCCCATCACCTCCAGGGCCTCGGAAGCGAGGGAGCTCATCCGCCTGGCGGATGAGCAGCGGAGGGTCCTCATGGTCGACCACACATTTGTTTTCACCGGGGCCGTTCGCAAGATCCGGGACATCATCGACGCGGGAGAACTCGGAGAGCTCTACTACTACGACTCTGTGCGCATCAATCTTGGGATCTTTCAACACGACGTCAACGTCCTCGGCGATCTCGCCCCTCACGACTTTTCGATCATGCGGTTCCTGGTGGACAAGCAACCGGCTGCGGTGACCGCCGTCGGAGCGGCCCCCGTGTCTTGGGGCGGATGGAAGCGCGAGAGCGTCGCCCACGTGGCGATTCAGTTTGCCGACGGCACCCTGGCGCACTTCCATCTCAACTGGCTCTCCCCGACGAAGATCCGAAGAACGTTGATCGGGGGGAGTCGTAGGATGATCGTGTATGACCATCTGGACCCCGACAATCAAGTCAAGATCTTCGACAACGGGGTCAGCATTCGGACGGATCCGGAGCGCTACAAGGCCCTTGTCGAATACAGAACGGGAGACATGTTCACGCCAAAGGTTGACCAGACCGAGGCCCTCGAGTTGGTCTGCCGACATTTTGTCGAGTGTGTCGAACAGGGCACCCGGCCGCTCACCGATGGCACGGTTGGCCTCGAGGTAGTGGAACTGCTCGAGGCCGCACAGGAATCCTTGGAGACGCAGCAGAGGGTGCCGTTGCGGTTGGCGTAGTATTGACGGGTGCCAAGCGCCGTTTCCTGCCCGTGAAGCACGCAGCACCCGCCTGTACCGGCGTCGACTGGAACACTGTCAAAGCCTGGACCTGGCGGCCTGGCCGAGGCTCGCGGAGTGATCAACGTGATAAGTGGCGCCGGGCGTTCGTTCTCGCCGCCGCTCGCCGCGGGCGTCAGCGAAACTCCACAATCGTGTTCGGGCGGATCGTCAGCAGCACGCTTTCGCCGACGCGACGGAAGTACTCCCCGGTCCAGAGGGTTATTGGTCCCACGGCGCGTTCCGCAACTTCCTTCCCGTTCGCGATCACCCGCGCCGGGGCATCCGCCTGAAACTCGAGGGTGATGCTCCCGTTGTAGATCTTCGGGTCGAGTCGATTGAACACGGCGAAGCGGGCCCGCGCATCCCACGACACCAACTGGCGGACCGCCGTCGTATCGACCAGCGTGCGGTGCGCGTACAACGGCCCCAGCGGAACGTACCACACGTCCGGACGGCCCCCGATGTGGGCGAGGTGCTGTTCGTAGAAACCGCTGCGGCCGTAGTCGAGTAGATGCGGGTGCGAGAGAAAGCTGTAGATGCCGCCGGCGGCGTGGACTTCGTCGAACTTGGCGTTCAAAGTCGGCACATGGGTCCGCCCTGGGATCGCGCGCGCCCTCTTCCCCCGCGCAATCAGCGTGGAGTCCCGCTGCACGACCTGCGTGTAGCGTGCGGCATGCGGGTTGGAATCGTATGTTTGCAGATCGGGCACGAGATGCTGGAGTTGCAGCTCTCCCGGGTAGGCTCGCCCCACCAGGTAGCCCGCGCGCGCAACTTTCCGCTGGAAAAACGAGCGGCCGGCGCAGTTCCCGCACGGGTATGCCCACGCCCAGACGTATGGCTGCTCGGTGTGCTCAAGAATGTCTCGTCGCGACCCATCGATCTCATATCTCGTCAGCGCACGGAGGCAAAAAAAGAACGTGTCCGGCACGCGGCATGGGTGTGTCCGGGAGTGCGCACCGATTTCGTGCCCGTCGGCGATCGCTCGCCGCAGACGCGGCCACAGCGACGCCATCACCGACGCACGCGTGTTGACAAAGACGGTCGACTTGATCCTGTGCGCGTCCATCGCGTCCAGGCATGTCGGCAGGTCGGGCGATGCATCGTCCACCATGTGAGTGACCACCGCGGAGGCACCGTTCAGATAGCGGGACGTCCGGACGAACCGGATCGGAGTGGCCGCCTCGCTGAGCTCGTCCGGAACTACGCCCAGCCTGGCCAGCGGATCCCCGGACAGCACGCCGACCGGCGACGGCCAGACCGCGAGATCGGCAACATCTCTCCACGAGAGACGGCCGGTGCGGACAGACCGCACTACCGCCGCAACGGCGGTGTATTGGGCCGCGAGCCAGCGGTGCATTAGTCCCGCTCGCGCCTACGGTCCAACGCCGCCTTGAGGATCTTCAGGTAGTCGGCTCTCGCCTCGCGCTCACGAATGCCCATGTTGTCGGTGTGCAATCGTCTCAACACGGTCACTAGGGGAAGGAGCGCGCCGTTGAGTATGCGCTCCTTCGCTTCGGCATCCCCGGGGCGCCCTGCGCAACCGAGCGCACCTCGGTTCGGCCGGCTGTTGCGGCACAATATGTTAGCCGTGGGTTCGTGAATCGAACGGTGCGGGCCTGCTGACGCCGGCCAAACGTTCGTCATCCGAAACGCTCCCTTTTCACCCACAAGAGATCGAAGTGGAGATCGACCGGCGGTTGGAGTGAGATTGCTGCCCCACACCGCACTTTCACGACGATCCCCGAACTGCTCTGGTCGAACCGCTCCGCCGGGTGCGCTGGCTTCAGCGCGACGGGTCCCGCCCAGCGGTCTCTGAAGCAGGCCGCGAAACGGTAGCACCGGGCGACCGACATCTAGCCGCCCAGATGCCCGGCGACCGCTCATTCCTTAAAACGCTCCAACGGCCTACTGAGCCGCACGGCGCGTACGGCATGGCCGGACGATACGAATCCGCGGCGGACGACGCCAGAGAAGTCGTAGCGGATGGCCTCGCACGCGGCGCGCAATCCCTGACCCACACACCGCTTTCGCAGCAGCCCCACGACAACCTCCGCCCATACAGCGCCGATGAGGCACCGTGCTTCCCGAGTGTCGCCTAAGGCCTGTTCAATGCGCCTGCAGACTGCAGCAGCCGCGTGCAGAGGATCCGTGGAGGCTACCGATTCCTCCCGCGCCTTCCACGCGATCCTCTCGCGCGTCGTCCTGTCTCGGGCGACGCGCGGGTACTCGCTAAGGTGGGCGAGCATCTGTGGAAGCGCGATGCGGCTCGGCAGAAGCGAGAGAAACTTGGCGCTGTTGAATTCCATTTGGTCGATGACCTTCTGAACGGCTTCCGGCGAGAGATCCGGCACAAGGGCCAGGGCCCGGCTGATGACGCGACGACGGAGTTCCCTGCTCGCGCCGCTGGCGATGGTGGTCGTGAGCAACCCCGACGGCGATGGACGGTACACGGCCACCGGCCCTGGAACGAATTGAAATCGGAAGTGATGGGCGAGGCGCAACCACAGGTCGTAGTCCTCTGCACCCGACGTGAGGGGATCGAACCCTCCTACCTCTATCAGTGCGGATCGGCGCACGAGGACCGTTATGACGCTGACGAAGTCTCCCATCAAGAGCTGTTCAAACACGTGGCCGGACGGTCCGATGGTCCACTCCTCCTCTGTTTCCCGACCTTCCAGCACGTGCGAACTGTAGACCAATCCGACGTCCGGGTGGGCTTCCAGCACGGGCACCTCAACCCGCAATTTCCCCGGCAGCCATAGGTCGTCGTCGCCCAAAAATCCCACGTATGCGCCGCGACTGACCCCAATGCCGGTATTGAGTGCGGCCGCGACGCCTCGATTCACGTCGTGCTTGATGTAAGTGGCCGGGTACCGAGCGGCTACGGCATAGGTGCCGTCCGACGAAGCATCGTCGACAACGATGACTTCCAGGTCGAACAGATCGCCCTGCCCCTCCTGCGCGTAGACCGAGGAAAGTGCCTCTCCTAGTATGGTCGCTCGATTGTGTGTGGCAATGACAACGCTGACAAGCGGTCTCACGGACGCTCCCAGTCAGTTAGACTCCGTGCGTGCACGACTCGCCGGGAACGCTTCGCTTCCTCCCGGCACGTCCCCTCGCCACTCCTTTACGTCCCGCGTCGGGTGCAACCATCGCGGTCTGCGACTGCGCGCATCCCGACCAGCCTTGGTAGCATCGGCTCCAAACCGATCGCCGAGCCCCGAAGGCGGCAGAGGCCTTTGACAGAAAAACCTGGCGCGCCCGGAGAGATTTGAACCCCGACCTGCGGCTCCGAAGGTTGCCAAAGACTCTCGCGACCCGTCGTGACGCTCACGGGAACGTCTTGTCTATCAATCAATCCGTAGGCCGGCTAGGCCCAGTCTGACACGCCGTCTACTGACCGCCTTCGGCCTGCTCGTCGCTGATCACCATCATGCCATTCAAGGACGTGCTGTTGGAACGTGGCCACCTCGCCGCCCCCCTCCCCGCCGTGCGGACCCGCGCCGGACTCCGTCGTCGCCCTTACGGCCCATCCTCCACGCATCGCGGTGCGCGGCTGCCCAAACGCCGCGGGTCTCACCAATCCGACCGCGACCGTGCCACGCCATCCGCTGAGAGCGCTTCAAATCACTTCTGGCGCGGGGCAAGAGCATCGCTAGCCCGCCCATTGTCAAGCTGTTCTCAGGAACACGCGACCACCAGCACAACAACTCGTGGAAACCACGCAATATGTGGCGCGCCCGGAGGGATTTGAACCCCCGACCTACGGCTCCGGAGGCCGGCGCTCTATCCGCTGAGCTACGGGCGCGCGGACTTATTATACCAGAGGCACGAGCACCACAACGCACGCAGCACGGGCTCGCGGACGATCACACACCGTCCTCTGCCGAGGCACGACTCCGGCAGCACGACCGCTCGCCGCGGTACGCTGGGCGCGGTTGGCCGTCCAGCACTCCGACGCGGCGGAACGTCTCGGCAAATCGCTAAGACGCGACGGGAGGCGGCGGCGCAACCGGGCGCACCCGGCCCCGTTCGATGATGGCCAGCACGATGACTCCGACCGCCCACGTCGCGCTGAGAAACAGGAGAAGCGGACCAAGGTGCGGGATGGCGAATGCGATGACCAGCACCACAGCGCCGGTGAGCGCCTCGAGCCCCGCGCTGGACGTCCGGATGTGCCGTCCGAGCAGCAAGGCGATCGCCGCCACCCCGAGCTGCAACGCCGTGAGCACGACAAGCGGGATCAACGCCACGACCACGAGCCCTACGACGCTGGTCGCGAGGCCGATCGCGAGCGGCCACATCGCCGCCCAGGTGAGGAGCCCCACGCCGAACGTCGCGGCGGGTGCCCGCTCAAGCAGTTCGGCCAGGTCCCGCGTCACCCGTGGAAAGAGCGCCGCCGTCAACCAGGTCGTGCCGACGAAACTGATCAGCGCGGCCAGCATAAAGAACAGGAAGACAGCCTTTAGCGCCGCGAGCGTCCCGAGGATGGCCGGTGGCCACACCCAGAGCCACACCGGCGGGCCGGTGAAGGGAGCTTGCGGAGGCCCGGGGATCGGAGCCGGGGACGGGGCCGTCGGAGTGGGCCCGGGAGAAGGCACGCTCGCGCCTCCGACGGAGGCCCCCGGTTCGGTCGTCACACGGCCGCCGGTGGCGGTGGCCGTGCCGCCGACCACGGCCCTGGAACGCAACACCACGTTCCCGCCGATCGTGCGCACCGACCCTGCGACGCGCCCACTGACCACGATGTCCCCGCCGATCGAAAAGGCGTCGCCGTCGACCACGCCCGCAACGCTGAGCGGGCCTCCGATTGCAAGCGCGCTTCCTTGCACCGTCGCACCGGCCGGCACGTCGAGGCCCCCCACCCTCGTGAGCAACTCTTCAGCGCCTGCCGGGGTGAGCCCGCAGAAAACGAACCCCATCCACAGGATCACCGCCGCCGCACGACGGATGATCCGGATGGTTCGCGCCCTTTGATCACCGCTCATGGCTCCAACAGCCGCACGCGCTCTCCGACGCGCGGTGCCAACGCCGATCGATCCAGTTCGGCGCAGACGCTCAGGTCGGGGGTCAAACCGATCTGCATCACCTGCCGCCCGGCGCGCGTGACGCGCAGCAGAGCCTCCGCATCCGGGTACGCGCGAAACAGCGCCCGTGCCGCGATCGCGGCGTCGGTGAGCTCGATCACATCGTTCCCGGAACCGGCGCACATCACCTCGACGATCGCGCCAGCCGTGTAGGCATCGTCGAGTCCAAACCGTCCCTCCCGTCCGGCGCATACCACCGTCGCATCGAGCCCGAGGGCCCGCGCCCCCGCCATCAAGGCCTCGGCCACCGCGGCACGGTTACGCAGACAGGCAATCAGTGCGACCGGGCCACCGCGCACGAGATGAAGCGCCCGCGTCCCGTTGGTCGTCGCGAACGCCACACGTTCACCGGCCAGATTCGTTGCCGCGAACGCAGCCGGGCTGTTCCCGAAGTCGAATCCCTCGGGCGCTCGGCCATCCTGCTCCCCGGCAAGCAGGACGCCCGGATCCACTGCACGATACCGGCGGACGGCTTCCACGCTCGAGCCGACCAGAATCTCGTCGCACCCGCGCTCAGCCATGACGAGTATCGACGTCGTGGCCCGAATGACGTCGATCACCGCGACGACGCGCTGGTGACAGTCCCCAGCCTCCTCGGGCCGGAAGGCGACGTGAAGCTCCATGTAGTCAGTACCCCCGATTGTACGGTGCGTCGTCGATGGCCTGGGCAAGGCTCGACCGTACGCTTTGCGCGAACGCGCCCGGTTCGAGGCGGGCGTACGCAGCATCCTCAGCCGTGACATCGTACAGATCGATCTCCCGGCCGAGCACGCTCGTCCGTCCCAACAGCGTACTGACGTGGACGTCGTACGGCGCCGGGTCTTCGTTGAAGAAATCGTTGAGCCGCGCTGCGACGGCCTGCGCGCGCTGCGCCGGGGTCTGCCCGCCGACCGTCGTGCCCAGGGTCAGCACCGGCCGACCGTCCACCCGAATCGTCACCGGTTGGTCCCCCGAAGCGGCGGGCGGATCCGTCGTGATCCGCAGATACCCCTCCGGTATCCGCCGGATAATGGGAATGTGGAGCCGCTCGAGATCGGCCTGGAGGTACGCTACCCGATCCTCGGGTTCGGGGTGGTCCGCGCTGATCGTCCCGGCCACGCTGGGCTCCCCGGACAAGCGCTCCGTCTGCGCGAGATGCTCCATCACCGTGAGCATCGCCACCGGGGAGTAGGACGTCTTCATGAGGTCCGCGACACTCGTCAGATCCGCGTCCTCTTCGAGGTCCCGCTGGTACGTGGACATCGTGCCCTGCACGACTGCCTGCTCGGCCACGAGCGGACCCGGGGACTGGGCGAGAACCGCGATCGCCAGCCCGATGATCATGGCGGGCGTCATGTGACTCAGCCGCTCTTGCTGGATGTAATAGTGGCGGTGATTGATGTGGGTCAGTTCGTGCCCCAGCACCGCGGCCAATTCGTCATCGGTACGGACGAACTGCATCATACCCTCGGTCACGTACACCCACCCGCCCGGGATCGCAAACGAGTTGACGACGGGGGACGCGACGATCTGAAAGTGGTACGTCAGATCCCGGCGCTCAACCACCCTGTCCATCACGCCGCCGATGCGGGTGAGCCGTGCGACCTGGGCGGGATCGGTCACCAGCCGGGCCTGGGATTCGACCTGCTTGGCGATCTGCGCGCCCTGCTTGACCTCGTCGGCCGTGCTCGGGAACGTCAGTGTCTCTCCCGGGACCATGGCGCCGCCGAACACCATTCCGGCGACGATCACCGCCGCGGCGCACGCGTGTACCACCCGCAGCGTCCCACGGCGGACGAGCGAATCCCCACGGCGTTTCTGCTCAATCCTGGTCGCGCGCATCGTCACCGTCGGGGCGTTTCGCCGCCCTCTGCCACCCTCCTTGCCCGACCCTGGAAGAACACCCGGGCCACGTTCTCGGACAGCGCCGACGCCAGTGCCTCCTCGGACAGGTTCCGCAGTGCCGCGAGCACACGGGCGGTATGCACGACGAACGCGGGTTCACACCGCCGTCCTCTCGCCGGCGCCGGCGCAAGGTATGGAGCGTCCGTCTCCACGAGCAGCCGGTCCAGAGGAACGCATCGCGCGGCTTCGCGCAGCGCTTCTGCCTTCGTGAACGTCAACGGGCCCGCGAATGAAATCATCCACCCGGCCGTCGCCCACCGCAGCGCGAGGTCCGGGGTGCCGCTAAAGCAGTGCATCACAGCGGTCCGCACTTCCTCATCCTGTAATATCCGTTCCACGTCATCGGACGCCTCACGATTGTGAATCACGAGGGGGAGTCCGGTTTCCCGCGCCAAACGGGCATGAGCGACGAAGGCCTGCGCTTGGGTCTTGCGGGAAACGCGCTCCCGGACATAGTCCAATCCGCTCTCCCCCACGGCCACGACGCGAGGGTGCCGGGCGAGTTCCGCCAGTGCCTCGACCGATGCACGATCCACGGAGTCGGCTGCGTGCGGATGGATGCCAACGCTTGCCCACACCGCCGGATGGCGGTCGGCAAGCGAGATCGCCCGCTGGCTGCCGCCGATGGATGTCCCAACGCAGATCATCGTACCCACGCCGGCCGCCGCCGCCCGCGCCACCACCGCCTCCCGATCCGGGTCGAAAGCCTCGTCGTCCAGGTGAAGATGGGTATCCACCCAGGTGCGCATGCGGTCACCGACTGCGCCCCGCGCGCGCAAATCGGTCGGGCCGGTACGGCGATAGATCGAGCGATGTTTGTCCGGTGGTGATGAGCTCGGCCATGATCCGTCCCACAAGCGGCCCGCGGGCAAATCCCTGTCCACCCAAGCCCCCGGCCACTAGGTACCCCTCGATATCCGGTATCGCCCCCAGCATCGGGGCTCCGTCGGGCGTGATCGGCCGGATCCCGGCCCATGCTCCGGTGACGGGGGCATGCCCGAGGCCCGGAACCCGACGAAGCGTCGGCTGGAGCGCGTCATCGAGGTAGCCCCACTCCACCGTCGGGTCGTATGTCTCACCGGCCGGCTGGCCGCACACCATGATCAATCCCTCGGGCCGCGCCATGCAGCAAAAGTCGCGGGCCTCCTCCTGGATGAACGGCGTATTCGGCGGCAGTGTTCCTCCGGGGTCGAGCACAAACACCTGGCGCTTCCGCGGCGCCACTGGGATGCGAGCGCCAGCGAGCGCGCCGACAGCCCTCGCCCACGCGCCGGCGGCATTCACAACGACGGGCGTCGAAATCGCGCCGTGGGGCGTCAGCACACGGCGCACGTGTCCTCCGCTCACGTCGACGCCGGTGAGTTCACAGCCTTCGCAAATGGTCGCACCGCGCGCCCTCGCGGCATCCGCAATCCGCCGCACCGCCGCAAGGGGCATCGTCCACGGGTCGGCGCCAGAGAATGTTGCGACGACGATATCGTCGACGGCGAGGTAGGGGAACCGGCGTCGCACCTCCTCGCCATCGAGGAGTTCGATTTGGAGGCCGAGCGCCGCGTGCATCGCGACTCGCCGGCGCGCGACGTTCGCCTCGCCGTCCGACGTCCACAGCAGCAGGCTCCCATGTGCCTCGAGATCGATGCCCACCGCGCCGCAGAACCGTACGTGAGCCGCAACGCTCTCGATCTGAAGACGCAAGTCGGCTTCCGATCCCGCCTGCAACGTGATGATCCCCGCGGCCTGCCCGGTGGCGCCACTACCCACGGCCCCCCGCTCGAGCACCACGACGTCCCGAACCCCGGCCTCGGCAAGCTGGAAGGCCGTCGCGACGCCCACGATGCCCCCACCGACGATGACGACGTCGGCGGTGTCCGGTACGCCGGTCACCTGACACACTCCACTGGTGGAATGTAGCACATCGTATCCGGCTTCTTCACGGTCGAAGGGTCTCCTCCGGTCATGGACGCACACCCCCCAGCGGTCGTGGTGCGGGGAATCGCCGCGGCACCCGAGCCCTACGGGCTTCCGCCGAGGCCGGTGCGGGGGATCTGCCGGCAAGGTCCGGGAGCACACGCCAGCGCAAGGGAAACGGGGGAGCGGAGACCGTCAAGTCCGGCATCTCGAAGTAGCGGGCCTGCCGCAGCGCAAGCGGGCGCACGGCGCCGGTGAGAACGATCACCGCCCGCTCGGGCAACCGCCCGAGTTCTTCGGGTGCGGCGAGGGGCCTGACGTGGGGGCGAACCGTGGTGGTCACGCCCGCACGCGCGCCGCTTGTCACCGAGACCGATGAAACACACGTGCTGCCGAGCCATGCACTGATCATTCGCGCGGTCTCGAGATCCCCCGCCCGGAAGATGACCTTTGTCTCCGCGTTGGCGACGATCGTACGAGCATCGCGCGGCCCGTACACCTCCTCGATCTGGCTGAGCACCTGCGCTCCCAGGACGACGCTGATTCGCCGCTCGCGCAACGTCGGCAGGCGATCGCTGAGACCCGCCAGATATCCGAACCGCCTGAATTCGTCGAGATACACGCGGACCGGGCATCGGAGCCCCTCGTGATCCGCCTGAGTCGTGAGCCCGTCGAGCATATCCGCGACCAGCCATGCGACAAGTGGCTGGAGCCGCTGCGCTTCGTCCTCCGGCAACAGAATGTAGAGCGCCGACGGCTCCCTGCCGAGCTGCCCCAAATCCCAGTGCGCGGAGGTTGCGTCACACACCAGTGGATCGGCCCACGAAGAGAGGCGCTCCAGGAGGCCCGTGACGGCCGCCTCCTGCACACGGCGCTCGCGCGCGGCGAACATGCCGCAATGCTCTCGCACCTCCGCGATGCGGCTCGTTCGCAGCGTCTCCCGGATTGCGGCGGCGCCGGACAGCACCAGCCGGTACGCGGCCGCGACGGTGTGGCCGCCGGCGGCGCGGTCCTGCTGCACGTGCAGGAACAGCAACGCCGCGAGATCCCGCGCTGCTCCCGCGTACACGCGCGCGTCGCCCGACAGGTCCCGCGGCGTCGTGTTGTGGATGAGCAATCCGGCCTTCCGTTGCGCGGCGCCGATACTGTGCACGTCCTCCAGCGGATTGTAGGACACCGACCCCTCGAAGAGCGGGCAGAACAGGCGGGCGCGATCCCCGTAACGGCCTGCGGTCACGCTCCACAACGCGCGCGGCCCTGTCTTGACGTCCATGACGACGATGCTCTCCCGCGCCGGATCCCGGAGCAGGATGTTCGAGGCGATAGAGCCGGCCGTCTTGCCGACGCGCGAGGGGCCGAGCACCAGAACGTGCCCTGAGAACTGTTCCTCGCCGAGATACAACCGGCGGCCGCTGCCGGGCCACAGACCCAGAAGAAACGGCCCGGGCGTGGTAAGCGCCGCCGCCTCCCGCCATTCCGCCCACGAGGCGGACGCCAAGGGCGGAATACGCCTGTCCTGTGCCTCCGAGACCTCGAGCAGGCCCAGCAGGATCGACACGCATCCGCCGCCCGTGAATACCAGGGAGGCCAGGGGCGCCGATACGGCGATCACGGCCGCGGCCAGACAGACGAAGCCCAACGCGAGCCATCGCCACCGGACGTTCATACCGACCCCTCTTTTGTCGACGGGCAGCCGGGGAGGCCGTGCCCGAGCTCACTGGATGTACCGATCTCCTCGGTGCCACCTCTCGGCCTTGCGCCTACGGCGTGAGCCAGTACTGGGCCCACGGCGTGGACCAAGACTGCCGCGGCGCCAGAACTGGGACGCCCCGGATCGACCACGCCGGGGGTAGCGACGCGACCGTCGGCCGCCCAGTCGTCGGCCGGATACGGCACACCGCCTGTGAAACCGGGCAGGGCTCGCACCCCGACGGTGGGATGCTCGAGCCCGACATGAGGGACGGGCATTACACGAACCGCGGCCGCCAGCGACGCCGCACACTCGTCCGCCCGGCCCGACCAGACGCGTTCGAGCCCTGCGTCGGCGGCCGCCTGTGCGGCGACGGTTGCGCGGCGCTCGTCGTCGCAGGCGACGAGCAACCAGCCGCCGGCTCGAAAATCCCAGATGGAGTCGCCGGCGCGTTCGCGTGAGAGCCGATCGAGCAGCCGATACCGCCGGCATTTGTCGGTGAGGGACTCAGCCGACATCGTACCGCGGTCGCGCTCAAGATAGTACACCCACCAGTCGCTACCGGGTGCCGGGATCGCGATGATCGCGTCGGGCGTGAGGTGCGTGAGCCCGAGATCCATACGCGCGTGGTGGCTCCCCAACCAGAAGAAGCTCCGAAGCCTTCCGGCGAGGCACTCGGTCCATAGGTCGCAAAACACTTGGTTCGTCGCGATCAGGTGGTCCATCAACACGGCACCGACCGCGATCTCCGCGGGCCGGGGGACGGCACCGTCCGTCAGCGCCCCGGCAGCGAACCGCCCCGCGACGCCGAGTCCCCAAAACACCCTGCGGTCGTCGAATGTGCGGCACCCGAGACGGTCGAGTATGCCGCAGCGGCGAAGCAGGGACAAACGGTGCGAAACACTCTCCGGCAGGAGCCCTGGGTAGCAGATCTGCCTGACCTGATGGACGGTCAGGAAGCGCACTTCGGCAAGGGTCTTGACGAGCAGGCGATCACGCGGGGTCAACCGTAACAGAGCGAGCGTCGCTGATGGCACGAGATCATCTCCTCTCAACGTAATGAAGTGGCGCGGGCGTTCGGCAGTACTCGAGGTGGCGGGGTGTTCTCGAGATGGGACGGTGTTTGTGGCATCGCGGAAACCCGGCAAGGTGGGGCAGCACGGCGGCCGGAGGCTTCGGTCGGGCGTTCTGGTCCCGAGGCGGGACACTATGCGGTCGTCCAGGCGGCGCCGCTGGAGCCGTGCTCGTGAGCTGCACGGCGAGGTGATCGATGGGACAAAAGCGAGCGGAGCCGGCGATGTTTGGAGATCAGGCCACCGTTGCTCGGACCCTACGCAACCGCTTCAACAACCGCCCCTTGTGGAGACCGCGATCCTCCACGCACGGCGTCTGCCTGACACGGGAGCATTGGGAAGGAGCTGGTGGACGAGGGGGCGCCGCGGGCGCCCGACGCCTCGGAGGGGGGAGAAGCATCCACCGCAACGGGTGCCCCGTCCACGATCGTCACACGGACGGCGTCTCAGTCGGTTTCCGGCGTGTCCTCGTCCTCGCCCAGCATCTCCGGTTCAGGCTCGGCGCCCGACGCGTCCGCCTCGCTCTCTCCGCGTGGTGATGGCCCACTGTCGGTACGGCGGCCGTCCAAGAACCACACGCGGTTACCGACCACTTCGGTCATCTTTCGCCGAGTGCCGTCCTGCGCTTCGTACGTCCGGGTCTGGAGCCGCCCTTCTACGGCCACGAGGCGCCCCTTGGCACAGTACTGCCCAACCTGCTCGGCAAGCTTTCGCCAGGTCACGCAATTCACAAAATCGGCCTCTCGCTCCCCGGCGGCGTTCCGGAAGTCGCGTTCCACGGCCAGGGTGAACTGCGCCATCGGATGACCCGATGCGATGTACCGCAGTTCCGGGTCACGGGTAAGGCGCCCAATGAGTTGAATGCGATTCAACACGCAAGCCACCTCCAGCGCGTCGGCGTTGGGATTCCCGTGAGATTCACGGCCATCGCGATTCCCGCTACCTGTCTCTTCGCCGCTCCGGACTCTACGATGAGCCGCCCGGGGTCAACGCCCACCGCTGCTCATCGGCCCGCGGCAGACGACGTCTTTCGTTGGGTGCATCCTAACAATAGAATGTCACAATGTCAATACATTCAGATGTTCGAAGATCGCTGCGCAGTCTCACGTACGGTGACGACTCATGAACGAACTCCCCGCCGGGCGGCCGCGAGTCTATAGGAGCGATGATCCCGCAACAGCGCGCGGAGCCGCGTCTCAGCGTCGCGGAGACACCCGGGACATCCGAACTTGAGCGTGCAACCTCGGCGGCATCGTTTCTGCGCTCAAAGCTCCGGTCGCGTGCCTCATAAGGCGCTCTTCCTGGGGGCACGAGGTCACTGAAACTGAACGCATACCTCGGCCAAGTCGTCATTCGTATCGGAGCGCTACGATCGGATCGAGCGCCGCCGCGCGCTGCGCCGGGTAGAATCCGAAGACGACTCCAACGACGAGGGACGACACGAACCCCAGCAGGATCGAGAACGGCGAAATCAGCACCGGCCAGCGCCCCAGGACCGAACTTCCCTGGGCCGTTCCGATCCCGATGCCGATGCCGATCACGCCGCCGACACAGGCGAGCGTCAGCGCTTCGACCAGGAACTGCAGCAAAATGTCCCGCCCGCGGGCGCCCACCGCCATCCGCAGGCCGATCTCCCGCGTGCGCTCCGTGACCGACACCAGCATGATGTTCATGATGCCGATCCCCCCGACCACCAGCGAGACGACCGCGATGCCGTCCAGCAACAACTCCTGTGTCTGCGAGGTCGCGAGTCGAACCTGCTGGATGTCGGAGAGATTCCGCACCGAGAAATCGTCCGGCTGATCGGTGGTGAGGTGATGCCGGATCCTGAGCAGACGCTCGGTGGCGTCTGCGACCTGTGACACCGCGTCAGATGTCGCCGCCGAGACGAAAATCGTCCCCACGTAGTTCTGGCCTGTCAGCCGGTCCTGCATCGTCGTAATCGGGACCACCACGGTGTCGTCCTGGTCCCGGCCGAACCCCGACTGTCCCTTGGCGGCCAGCACGCCGACGACCCGGAACGGGACGTTCTGGATGATCACCGTCGAGCCAACCGCACCGCCCGCGGGGAACAGGTTCTGCACCACCGTGTTGCCCAGCACGGCCACCTTGGCGGCTTGGTCGACCTCCACTTGAGAGAAGAACCGGCCCTGCGCGACCGTCCAGTTCTGGACGGCCGTGTACGACGGGGTCGTTCCCCCGACGACCGTGTACCAGTTCAACCCGCCGGCAACCACGTGGGCGTTCGTCTGCGAGTACGGTGCGGCCCCGGCGACGTCGGGGACCGTCTGCGCGATCGCGGCGGCGTCGGGCAGCGTGAGCGTCGTGCGGCTGCCGGTCCCGAGGCTCACCCCGCCGCTGGTCATGGCGCCGGGAATGACCACGATCAGGTTGGCACCGAGGCTCTCGATCTGGGCCAGCACCGCAGCCTGTGCGCCGGAGCCGATCGCCATCGACGTGATCACGGCGCCCACCCCGATGATGATGCCCAGCATCGTCAAGATGGAACGGGTGACGTTCCGCCGCAGCGCCTGCCAGGCGAGTCGAAACAGGTTGATCGAGCCCATACCCCTCACCCTCTCCGTCGTCGGTCCGAACCCGACTTCACTGCCTTGCCGATCGCCGGCGATGAGACCGTCTTTGAAGGTGACGACGAACATCGCCGATCCGGCCGAGACAGGCGCATCCGCCCCTGCCTGCTGCGCCATGGACGCTGCCGACGCTTGCGGGACCCCCGTCTCGAAGCCCGCGATCAATGCGGCATCGACAACGACGCCCGCGGGAAAGCACATACGATGCAGCGTGGTCATGCTTCAAAGCGTAGGATGCGCGTATCGAGATTCCGTCGAGAACTCTTGCAGATCCCGCGAAGGCTCCCGGAATCCATAACATCCCTACGGGATCTCAATGAGTCCTTGACAACTTTCGCACACCCTGGGAGGGCGGGACATCCGGTCGTTGTCCAGTGCCGTTCAAACCCTCGCCCGATGTGCCCGCATAGTCGAGAAGGCCTGGAATGCGCTTCGAAACGCAAGACACGTCCCCACCGGCAAAGGGTTCCCCTGCCCATCGGAGCACGCCCCGCCTGGTATCAGGAGCCGCGGCGACCGGGTCAGAGCGGCGGACGCTGCCTGCCCGCTGACATGTCGTATTCTCCTCCCGGCTGGGCATATATACGGGTATCAAGATGGCCGGGCGAGGGGAAGCGGCTCATGAGATGGACATCCGTTCCTGCCACCACTTGTGCAGTCATCTTGTTCCTGACGTTGTCCACGAGTGCCCAACCGACGCCCTCCTCTTGCCCGGTCTGGCCCTCGACAGGCAAATTCGCGGTCATCGTCTTTGTCAACAATTCCGAGCCGCGCGCCGAAACACGCTTCTTGCATGCCTGGGGCTACCCGTCGATCTTCAACACCGCCAAGCCGGTCTGCACCCTAGCGCCCAACACGTATTGCGTCGCCTTGGTCGACGCCACACTCCCACACGTGCTCTTTTACAGCATCGAGTACGCCCCCCAGCCCGTGAATGGGGATACACACGGCGAGGTCTGGCTGCAGGCCGGACATCTGTACAAAGCGGTACCCTGGGGTGACATGCTCAGCGACCGCGGCCGCTATCAAGGGCCCCAGCAGATCGGCGGCTTGGGGTACCCTGCCGGCGCGGACCCCTGTCAGGCACCAACCTTCTAGATAAGGGTAAGCGAGCCGGCAGCCCACTCCTCCGGCGCCGGTTCTGACTCATCCGGATCCGTGAGCGGGGCGCGAGATCGCCCCGGCCCGAGTGTCCTCCCCAAATCGACACGCTCCATGCGAACGGTCTTCTCCGCGGCCTCACGGAATGGGATCCAGCCGCCAAGAGGGGCGAACGCCTCGACGGGGAAGTTGTCAAAGGGGATTTTGCGCCCGGCAGGGTGGAACGACCCCGAAGGACACGGCATCGCGGACCTTCGACCTTTTCGCTTGAAGGAGAGATGTGATGGACGTAACCGCAGCAGACACGTATCTTCGCAAGGTGCGCGACCGGCATCTCGAGGAACTCATCGCATTTCTCAGGATTCCGAGCGTGAGCGCGCTGCCGGCGCACAAGAGTGCGGTAACGGAAGCGGCCGGGTGGCTCGCGGAACGCCTCCGAACGGTGGGCGTCCCCGACGTGCGCATCCTGCCAACGGCGGGCAATCCGGTCGTCTATGGTCACTGGCACGCACGGAACGGACTCCCGACCATCCTGATCTACGGCCACTACGACGTACAACCGGTCGATCCGCTCGCCCTATGGGACTCGCCGCCGTTCGAGCCGACCGTGCGGGACGGGTGTCTGTTCGCACGAGGCGCCACCGACGACAAGGGCAGCTTGTACACGCCCATCGCCGCGCTCGACGCGGTTCGCGAGATCGCAGGGGCGCCGCCGCTCAATCTCAAGTTCATGCTCGAGGGCGAGGAAGAGATCGGGAGCCCCAACCTAGCGCCGCTCCTGCGAGAACATCACGCCCTGCTGGAGGCAGATCTGGCGGTCAGCGCCGACGGGTCGATGCTGGACGTGGACACGCCGTCCCTGACGATCGGGAGCCGCGGGCTCACCGGGCTGCAGATCGATGTGCGCGGGGCCCGAACGGACCTCCACTCCGGGGTGTACGGCGGGGCGGTCCCCAACCCGATCCACGCCCTTGCGACTCTTCTCGGCGAAATGCATGATGCGCGAGGCCGAGTGACGGTGCAAGGATTCTACGACGAGGTGCGCCCGCTCTCTGGGTCGGACCGGCAAGAGATCGCCCGCATCCCGTTCGACGAAGCGGCCTACCGGTCGCAACTCGGGGTGGAGGCGCTCACCGGCGAGCCGGAGTACACGCCGGTCGAACGCGTCACGGTCCGGCCGACTCTGGAAATCAACGGCGTCTGGGGCGGCTTCCAGGGGGATGGCATCAAGACCGTGCTGCCCGCAGAAGCACACGCGAAGATCACGTGCCGCCTCGTTCCGGATCAAGATCCCGATCGGATCGCCGACGCAGTCGAACGACACGTCCACCGCCACGGATCGGCCGAAGTGACGTTTACCGTGTCGCGGTTCCCCGGCAAGGCACGGGCCTACCTCATGCCGTCTGATCATCCTGGGTTGGCCGCCGCCGCCCGTGCACTGCGGGCGGTCTACGGAAGGGACCCCGTGCGCGTTCGCATCGGAGGCACGCTCCCCGTTTCGGACCTCCTCCGGGATATCCTGGGGATGTGGCTGGTGTTTTTCGCGTTCGGAGAACCCGACAACCGAATGCACGCACCGAACGAGTTCCTGCGCCTCCAAAGCTTCGACCGGGGCACCCGCGCCTACGTCCGGCTATTCGACGGGATGGGAACGCTCGCCCCCGGTGCGCTGCGGGCCGGCTGAACGCGCCCCGAAAGACGCCTGGACCCAGGCCGGGATGTGCGGGAGCTACGCGGCTCGGTGACCGCGTGCGTCAGACCCACCACCGGTAACGTGACGGATTCGTAAACGTGGTTTCGTATTGACCGTCGTGCCGGTAGCGCGCAACGCCTCGCTCGAGGGCTTCGGGATCGAGCGCGACTCCGAGCCCAGGACCGGTCGGGACCTCGATCTTCCCGTCACGGATCGGCAGAGGCCCGCCCTCGACGACGTCGTCCGCGTGGAACCAATGCGTCACGTCGATCGGATAGCTGAGATGGGCGGTGGCCGCCGCGATGTGCAGTCGCGCGGCGGTCGCGATCCCGAGCTCGTGAGAGCTGTGAAGCCCGAACCCGATGTTCATGCCCTCGCATAGCGCCGCGAGCTTCCGCGTGAGCCACATCCCGCCCCAGATCCGGTGATCGCCCAGGATCACGTCGACAGCCCGTGCGCGGAACGCGACGGGGACCTCGTCGAAGTCGCGGACGCACATGTTGGTCGCGAGCGGAATTGGAACGGCGGAGCGGACGCGCTGCATCCCCTCGATACCCCACGTTGGATCCTCCATCCACTCCAGATCCAACTCGAGGGCGCGCTGCCCGAACCGGACGCTTTCCTCCGGGGACCACACGCCGTTCGGATCCACGCGCAAGCCAAGCTCGTCACCGAACTTTCGCCGCAGCGCACGCATCGCGCTCAACTCCGTCCCAGGCCGGTAGACGCCGGCTTTCACCTTGACCGTGCCAAATCCCCACCGGGCGATCGCCTCGTCGGCCGCCGCGACCGTCGCCGAGGCGAAATCGGACGCCGTACTCTCGTCCGTGAACAGCGGTGCGCAGACGGGGACGGCACCTCGGTACCGCCCGCCCATCAGGTCGCAGACCGGGCGCCCCACGGCCTTGCCCATGATGTCCCACACCGCCATCTCAACGGCCGACATCGCCGTCGGCGTGGGCCCGTACAACCCGCGATGAGGCCCGGGAAGCCGCTCGACGATCGCCTCGATCCGAAAAGGATCCTGCCCGCGCAGTGCCTCGTACGCGCGCGCGATCTCCTCCCGCGTCTCGGCGCCACCCGGCGCTTCGCCGAGGCCGATCACCCCGTCGTCGGTGCCGAGGCGAACGATGCACTTGTTCGTGCCGCTCGCCTTGGACGTCGCCGAAGACATCGTGTGAGTGTAGGTAATATTGACAAGATCGACCTCGAGGTCGGTGATCTTCACGTGTCTCCTCCCCGGCTGGCCCGCCTTCCCGGCCGCGACACGGCCGTCGTCCGAAGGGGACGCTCACAGGATTCGCTGCCGCCTCGATGGATTCCTGAGATGCGCGGCCGCTCTCCGCGGCGCGCTGCCTGCACCCCACTCGCCGCGGTGGGAACGGCCACCAGCGTCCGGTCCCGCGTTGGCGCTCCCGTGCCCTGCGTCCGAGCGTCCTCAAGGACTTCTCGCAAGATCCGGCCAACCTTCTAAGACGGGGAGGAACGATGAGGAACACGATCAAGGCGCTGGGCGCCGCTGTCATGCTGCTGGTCGTGCCGCTTGCGGCGCTCGCGGACGGCGACGAGTTCATGCGACAGGACCGGTGGCAGACCACCACGTGGCAGTTCCAGGACGGGTATGCCATGGGGGTGTGGGACACCGTGCAGGATCTTGCCGACTTCCCTGCCGACGTTCGAGCCTACATCCCGTTGCTCCTCCGGCGGGCTGATACGTGTCTGCATTCCATGCCCCGGATCGCAGATGTCAGCGCGTTTGCCTCGCGCGCGATCGCCAGGATCTCCAACCCGCAACAGAATGTCATCTCGTCCGTCGTGTCGGGGCTCGGGGCTTGCGCGCCCGTCAACGCTCCCTCCAACAGCACGGTGGACGCCACCGGGGGGACGTTTATGTGGAAAGGTCGCTGGGAGAACGATCGCGAGTATTTCGCCCGCGACGACCTCCACGACGGCTACGCGTCCGGCGTAGCCGACGTGCTCCGCTATCTGGACAACACCGGAAAAACGCCCTCGGCGCTGGTGCAGGACGTCGTCGACGCAGGGAAGTGTAGCACGGTCAAGACCGTGGACGATCTCGCCGATCTAGTCGGCCCGGCGATCGCCGCGCACAAGGACGATTCTTCCGGCTCGATATCGGGCGTCATCTTCGACGCCATCCTCGCCTGCGGCAGAATCAGGTAAGCCGACCCTGTGCCTCGGCCGGGAACGCGCCGGCGTCACCGCGGCGCATCCGGTAGGCCCGGCGACCGGCGGCGCTCAGGCCCGATCGGATGCGGCTGGGAGCTCGATCTCGGCGCCCCGCTCCGCCGAGGCCAGGATCGCCGCCTGCACTTCGACCACATGCAGCGTCCGCTCGGCGGATGTCGGTCCGTGGTAGTCCTCCGCGTCGATGGCGCTCAGGAACGCTCGCATCGACTCGACGAATGCCCCCGCGATCCGGCCTTCGACCTCGTCGGCGGTGCGCGGGCCGCCGAATACCACCTGCTCGCGATGCCCGGGGGTGAACAGCGACACCTCACGCCGGTTCCCGTCGAGGAACAGCGCCCCGCGGCTTCCCAGGACTTCGAGCCGGCTGTCAGCGGCGGCGGGAAACGTCTCCGGCAGGATCCAGGACGAGTGCAGGCTGACCTGTGCCCCTCCATCCAGCGTCAGGAAGGCATCGTAGCCGTCCACCGTGTCCGTGCGCGGCAGCGCCCCGCGGTGAGCCACGGCGTAGACACGCCGCACACGGCGACCCGTCCAGGACAGGATCAGGTCGATGTCGTGACTCGACATGAAATGGATCGGCGTCGTCCGGTCCGCCCACGCGCCGATCATACGCTCCGGCACCCAGGCCGCATCCCAGCGGTGTGACTCGATGAAGGCGATCTCGCCGAGATCGCCCGACGCGATGAGCCGCTCGACGCGCCGCGACTCCGGAAGCCAGCGCTGGCTGTAGTTGACCATGAGCACGCGACTGGCCTCGGCGGCCCGCCGGACCATCGCCTGCGCCTCACCCTGGTCGATCGCGAGCGGTTTTTCCACGAACACGTGCGCCCCGGCATCGAGGCACGCCGTTACCGGGCCGTAGTGCACGTGGTCGGGCGTTGCCACGGACACCGCGTCGGCGCCGGCCCGCAGCATCTCGTCGAGCACCGTATAGGCACGAGCCCCGTACCGTGACGCAACCGCCTCCGCGCGCCCGCGATCGAGGTCACACACCCCAACGAGGCGGCACTCCGGCAGTTCGGAGTACACACGTGCATGACGGGCCCCGAGCAGGCCCGCCCCGACGACGGCGACGTTCAGCATCATGGAACCTCCTTCGCCACCACAGGCGATTCGACGGGGATCATACGGGCACCGTCACCCATGCCCGCGACGCCAATGCTCGCTCGAGTGCGGCGACGATGTGCACCGCGCGCACGCCTTCCGAAAGCGGCACGGGCGCCGCCGTGCGGCCGCGCACCATGTCGAGAAACGCCGCGGTCTCGTCCCGGAGGGCGCCCTGCGGCGCCAGCCCGGGTGATTCGAAGAAGCGCGTGGGGTCCACGTACACGACCCCTGCCCCCGAATGGACGACCACGGCTCCGTGCACCGACGGCACGTCGACGCACCCGGCACTCCCCACCACGGTCAGGGCCGTCCACACGCGCCCGGCGAACGCGTCCGGAAGCGCCCAGGACACTTCCAACGTCGCGAGTCCCCCGCCCTCCAGCGAGAGATGCGCGGCCGCCATCGAGAGAGCACCGTCGGGACCAGTCACCCCGGCTGCGGCCACGGCGACAATCTCGCGTCCCGTGATCCAGCGCACCAGATCAACGTCGTGCACCGCCAGATGCCAGAGCGCCGAAATGCGGGGGCCGCGACGGCGCCGGTCGGCCTCGGCCGCGTAGCGGCGCGCGTGTACGTGCAAGACCTGCCCCACCTCGCCGCCCGTAACCGCCTGCCGCGCCGCCGCGTACCGGCTGTCGAACCGGAGGAGGTGTCCCACCATTGCCGGTGCGCCCGAACGCTCGGCCGCCCGGCGGATCGCCTCGGCGTCCTTCACGGTCGTCGCAAGCGGCTTCTCCACCAGGAGCGCGGCGCCGGCGTCCAGCACGTCTATCGCCGGATCCCGGTGGAGATCGTCCGGAGTGCACACGACGACCGCGTCCGGCCGCGTCGCCGCGAGGAGAGTCCGATGATCGGCGAACCCGGGGCCCGGCGCCACCCGGCGAACGCCGTCGAGAGCGCCCGGGTCGGGGTCCGCGTAGCCGACAAGCTCGACCCCGGGAGCCGCATGGAGCACGGCCGCGTAGCGCCGGCCCATGATCCCGCATCCAACGATGGCGGCGCGCACGCTCACGTCTTCACCGCGCCCTGAGTGATTCCCGCCATCATGTATCGCTGCGTGACGAGGAAGAGAATGGCCGGCACGATCGTGATGACGAACGCCGTCGCCATGAGCGCCGACCACTCGACGAAGTACTGCCCCATGTAGGTCACCAGCCCCACGGTCGCGACCCACTTCGTTTCCGTGCTGAGGAACGTGCTGGCGAAGAAGAACTCGTTCCACCCGAGCATAAACCCGAAGATCGCCGCGGCGACCACGCCCGGGAGCGCGGAGGGAAGGATCACGCGGTACAAGGCGCCGAGACGCGTGCAGCCGTCCGTCAGTGCCGCCTCGTCCAATTCACGCGGTACCCCGTCGAAAAAACCTTTCAACATCCACAGGCACATCGGGACGCTGAACGTCGTCGTCGCGACGACGATGCCGGTGAGCGTGTCGATCAGGTGGAGTTGGCGGAACAGCACGTAGAACGGAATGGTCAGCACCGTCACGGGGACCATTTGCCCGACCAGCATCAGAAAGCCCAGGACGTCGACGGGCGCGCTCCGGAAACGCGACAACCCGTACGCGGCGTGCACGCCCAGGGCCAACGAGCAGACCATCGTCCCGCCGGCGACGAACAGACTGTTGGCCAGCCAGTGCCCGAGCGGATTCACCGTGAAGATGCGCGTCAAGTTGCCCCACGCCGGGTGCAACGGAATGAACTGAGGCGGGAAGTTGAACAGATTCCCGGGCTCGAGCGCGCTCGTCACCATCCAATAAATGGGGAATCCCACGACCACGCATACGAACACCGTGCCCGCACCCAAAAGCACTCGCCGGACGACACGCCACGTTGCCGGGTTCATGGACGCCTCACGTCCGCATGCCGCCGGATCGTGGGCACAGCGCTTTGGGGCGCGCCCGCTCCACCGCCGCCGGCCGCTCGGAGCCGGGAGCCGCGCGCGCACCGCCGCAGCAAGAGTCTCCGCACGACCTACGACTCCTGCGCAGTGCGGAGGGTCAACCGGTAGTAGAGCACCCCGATGCTCAGTGCGATCGCGAGCACGATCGTCGCGAGCGCAGCCGCACTGCCGAACTGGAAATCGGAGAACGCACGCTGGTAGACGAGGATCGCCAGCGTTTGCGTCGCGCGCGCCGGCCCGCCCGCGGTCATCGTCCAGATGATGATCACCTGCCCGAGCGACCAGAACAGCAGCATCAAGAGCAGGATATTGCGTACGTGGCGCAGCCCGGGCCACGTGATGTGACGAAATCGCTGCCAGCCGTTCGCACCGTCGATGCCAGCGGCCTCGTAGAGGTCCACCGGGACCGACTGGATCCCGGCCTGAAGAAACGTCGTGGCAATCGGGTACTGCCACCAGACGGTCGCCGCCAGTACCGCGTACAGGCCGAGGCTCGGTCGGATCAGCCACTGGATCGAAGGAGTGGCGACCACATGTAGGCGCCACAGCACGTAGTTGAGGGCGCCGTACTGGACCTGCAGCAGCCATCTCCACACCACGACCGCGGCGACCTGCGGCATGGCCCACGGGAGAAGCAGCACCGCCCGCGCGACCGCCCGGCCGCGGAAGCGTTCGTGCAGCAGCAGCGCGGTCACAAGACCCAGCCCGAAGGATCCGAGCAGGTTCCCGAGGGTGAACAGGACGGTCACACGCACGGAGTGCCAGAAGATCGGATCCTCGACGAGCTCAGCGTAGTTGCCGAGGCCGACGAACGGCGGGTGCGGATCGAAGCCGGCTCCGACGTTGTACAGGCTGTTGCGAAGCGTCACCCCAACGGGATAGACCAGCACCAGGAGCGTCCACAGCACCGTCGGCGCCATCATCGCGAACGCAAAAACACGTCGCTCGCGCCTCACGGGCGGCCCCCGCCACGGCGGACCGGCCGCGAAGTCCCGGCGGCTCCGGACACTGCCGCGTCCCCGCTCGTTAGATGCGACGAACCGCGGGCGAGCCGGCTACGCATAGCCCGGTATTCCGGCAAGGAAGCCCACCCGGCACGGCTTGGGCCGCCCGCCCTGCGTTGTCTGGACGAGGTCCGTGCGCGACGCGAATCCCCGACGCCGCCCCCCTGGATGTCCCCGGGGGAACTTAGCTTCGCCCGCCCGGCGGGAGTGTCTTCGCCCACGCCTCCAGCTCTTTCTGGCACTCGTCCATGGCGACTTTCGGAGACTTCGCGCCCGACAAGATGTCGCCGACGTGATCGATGACTTTCGTCTGGAACGTCGTCGCCACGAGCTCGTACCCCGGAGGCAGATAGCCGAAGCCGGTCGCGTATTTGGCGGCCAGCTCGGTCACGTACCGGTAGCCGGGGTTCTCGCGCAGAAACGCGGCCGTCGGCGGCAGCGTCGTGCCGGGCACCTGCACTTCGATCTCGATCCACCGTTGCTGCCACTCGTCGCTCGTCGCAAGCGCGATGTAGTCCCACACCGCCTGCTTGTTCGTGTCCTTCCTCAGCACCGTGTAGAACGCGCCGCCCGTGATGGCCGCGTGCGTGGGCGTCGGGCACGGCCCCATGCCGATGAGCGGATAGATCTTCGGATTGGCCGTCTTGACCTGTCCCAGATCCCACGGCCCGTCAAACAGCATCGCAATCTTGCCGTCGGAGAACATCGTCCGGAGCTGATACCAACCCAGGCCTTTCGGCGCAAACGAGGCGTTGACGAACCGCATCATCTGCTGGAAGCCCTCGACCGTCTTTGGCGCGTTGCACGTGATCGTCCCGTCCGCCTTGCTGAAGTCGCTGCCGTTACCCAGCACCCACTGCATGCAGGAGACGTACGCCAGCAACATTGCGGAGGTGTCCACGTGCACCCCGAATCCGTACACCCCGGTCTTCTTGTAGATCTTGTCCGCAGCAGTGTACAGCTCGTCGAGGGTCTTCGGAACTTCGACGTTGGTCTGTTGGAGCAGCTGCTGGTTGTACAACAGGCCCTGCGGCGAGGCCGTCAGTGCCACGCCGTAGTTCTTGCCGTTCTTCTGGGCGAACTTCTGCAGCAACACAAGCTTGTTCTTGAACGGTGCCTTATCGAGCCACGGGTCGAGCGGCTCCAGGAGATCCAGATGCATGTACTGCGGCATCTGCGTCGTAAAAAGCGGAAGAATGTCGGGCACCTGCCCGCTCTGAATCTCGGTGAAGATCTTCTCCACGTACTGCCCTGCGGCCAAGTCAATCAGATTCACTTGTGTGTTCGGATGCGCCTGCGAATACGCCGCAGTCAGGTCCCGGAAATACTTGCCAGTGCTCGGCTCGCTGAACATCCAGCTCGGGTACGAGAGCGTGAGAGATGCCGCAGATGCCCCGACCGGGTCGAGGAACGCTGCGGCTTCGCGAAGTGCGGCCAGCCCAAGACCGGCGGCCGCGGTTCGCCGCAATAGGCTGCGGCGGCTCATCGAAGCACTTGTCCATGCGGGCATGCGCATGATGCTCCTCCCCTGGGATAACCAAACGGTCCCATGCGGACCGGTTACCCGAGTACTATATATGTTCCACGCATGCCCGAGCCCTTCTTGCGCACGTCGGGGCAGCGCCCGCGGACACGCGGACGCCTCGGCGTGCCGAGGGCTGCGGGGAAGGGGGCACGCCGGCTACTCGGCGATGATCTCGATATGGTCGCCGTGCGGATCGCGGACGTCCACGATCGTCCCGCGCGTGTCGCCGTCGCGAATCTGCGCCACGACCTGTGTAAGATCCAGCTCGCGGCCGTCCACCGTCATGTGGAGGCGCGGCGGAAGAAGCTGCAGCACGAGATCGGCCAGCGCGAGCGGCAGCGCAACGTTCGCGTGCTCGCCGCGGCGGCCGCTGATCCGTATCCGGAGAAGCCGGGCGCGGCGTGACGCGCCTGCGACATCGGACGGCTCCAGGACGCGCAACAGACGGTCGGCCTCCTCGACCGAGATCGTATGATCTCGAACCATCTCGAGAATCCGGGTGCGGTCGTCCGTCACGCGAATTCGGGGCGCGACGGGGCGGCCGAACGGCGTCTTGCTACCATGGAAGCGCCCCGATCTGGAGCAGCAGGCTGAGATCGTCCTCTACGAGCCGGTGCTCGACGACACGCCCGGCCGCAAGACGGAACACGTGGATCTGCCGGACCGCGATCGGGCGTCCGGTCGGCGGGACTCCGGCAAGACTGCCGCAATGCACGCCCCGCATAACGCACGAGAGCACGACCCGGTCGCCCGCGGCGACCACATCCTCCTCGTCGAACCGCACCTCGGCAAACGCGCGCTGGAGCCAGCGCACGGTCTCATCGAATGCCCCGTGCTCGCGCAGCCGCAAGGCGCTCTCGCCCCGGGTCCGAGCGTCCGTACCCGGTACCTCCCCGCTCGCCGCCCGACCCTCGTCGAACGTCACCGCGGCTTCAACGGTCCGAAACATCTCTCGTACCGCTTCGACATTGCGCTCGATGACCGAGGGCCCCAGTCCTTCGTCCCGCCCCGCCGCAACACGCTCCATGCGCTCCTCCCACATCGTTGCCGCTTGTTTCCACCGCTCCGCGACCACGGGCCGTCACGTTCGGCGGTCGCCGCTCCTCGGCCCGTCGGAGGGCACGAGCCTCACACGGCCGTGCCGGCCGCGGACTCGCCGATCTCCTTGATGGTGATGGTGCCCGATACTGTGCTGGCCGAGATCGCCGCGTGGGCTTCGCCGTACACGCCCTCGACGCGTCCGCGCGACCGCGTCGCACCGCGCAGAGGCACCCCGCAGTCCACCCGGCCACTGCGCGCTTCGGCGATCAACACGGCCCGAACCTCGGGCGCGAGCGTCACGTCGATGTTCCCGAATACCACGTCCGCATCCAGTCGCGCGTCTGGCGCGGTGCCGGTCACGCGCATCGTCGCGTCACCCGACGTCACCCTCATCACGACAGACCGGGACCCCGCCACCCCGACGTCCAGGTCGCCACTCTCGATCCGCGCGTCGACGTCGCCCGTGCTGGACCCGATCCAAGCACCGCCGTGGACGATGCGGACGCGTGCCGTGCCCGCCGTGCGGCCGGCCCGCAGATGGCCGTGCGTGATCTCCGCGCGCAGATCGCCTCCCACCGAATCGAACCGCACGTCGCCTCTCGCCACGCAGACATCGGTATCCGCCTCCACAGAACCAAGCCGGACGTCGCCGCGCATCACCCGCAGGGTGCACGACCGCGCCTGCCGGATCCGCGCGACGCCGCTTTTGAGGTCGCTTCTCACCGCCCGCACGGGAGCGTCCACGTCGAGGTCGCCGCTCCGGATGCTCGCATCGAGGTCCGATGCAAGATCCCGCACCCGAACATCGCCGCTGGCTACCGTGGTCGTCACGGGGAGATCGGGCGGCACGTCGATGTCGATATCTACGCGGAAGCGAAACCGCCATGGTTCCCACGCGGCCGGCTCCACGGCGAGCACGAGATCGGACGCGGCCGGAGCCAGCCTGATCTGTACGCGCCCGAGGGCCTCTCTGGCAACCGCCTCGTCCCTCCCCCAGGCCCGCTTGCGGGCGCTCACGTGGACTTCCCGGTCGGGGGAGCGTCCGATCCGAACATCGCCGCGGGGATTGCGAATAACCAGGCGACCGGCGCCCGGGACGGGGTGCAACAGCGTGACCAACTCGGACGCGGACGCCGAGCCGAACAGGTCGCGCACGAACCAGGCCGATGAAAATCGTCTGTCACGGTCCTCGACCCCGCGGCGCATCCCGCGCAGAGCCTCCCGAATCGACGGCCCGACGCCTTCGTGTGCGGTCCGCATGGCGGCGCGCATCGCCCGGGCGATCTCGCGTCCGAACGATGGACAGCCGTGCGCCCAGGAGCTCCACTCAGTCCGCTCCCGCCACGCCGACGTGTCATCCGCTGTCGAACCGGCCGATGACGACCCCGCACGCTCTTCCTTCGATCCTGCCTGCCCGGACACGGACCCGCCGGCACCGGAGCCGGTCGAGCCGCCGCGATCCCCTCCAGCCGACGGTTCGTCCAGTGGAATGTCCCCGGGCTCCTCTCCGAGCGCGTCCAGCAAGGCCTCCGCCTCGTCAACGCTGATTGTTCCGTCTTTGAGCATCTTCAGCACCTTGCGACGATCCTCGCCCATCGCGATCCTCCTTCGAACGCCTGCCGGCTATCGACGACGCAACAGCTTGACCGCGTCGTCCGCGGTGATCTTGCCGGCCTGAAGCTGATCCAGAATCTCGCGACGTTCGTCCGCCGCGCCGTCGGCCCGGTTGCCGCTCGCGACATAGCCCATTGCCTGCAGGACCGCGTCCAGGCGACTGCGCACGGTGGGGTACGATACGCCGAGCTCGCGTTCCATCTCCCGAATGTTGCCGCGAACCTTGACGAACGTCTCGACGAACCGGAGTTGGTCGCCATCCAGGCGGCTCAAGGGGGACAGCGCGAACCGGCCCTCGACGGCAGTCTGGCACTGGGGGCATTCGAGGCGGACAACTTCGAGCGAGCTATCACAGACCGGACACTTCCCGATCAGTCGATTAGCCACAGCAATCTCCGGGACCGCTGAGATCAATTGCCGCGATTTCGGCTGTAGTTTAAACTTATAACAGATCTTATTAAAATAATCAATATATATTATTAAATACTCGAAAGATCTTGGTTAATTGTTCAAGGCCACACGGACGCGGTTGCGTCACGCCCGATGCCGCGAAGACCATGGGGGCCGCGGTCCCGGGGGGCTTTTGCCCATCTGTCCTCGCCGTTTCTTGGGGAGACCGAAATACCGTCGGGACGCAGCAGTCGTGCGGGCCTCGGTTGCAATCGGCGACGCACGATCCCAACATCCCCTGGGTGACCGCGCCTCGGCTCCCCGAGACGCGAAGCTCAGCACCTGTGGGACGAGGCTACTGTGCCAGCGCCCGACTGGGTGTCGCCGGGGGAACGACCACGTTGGATCGCTCCACGATCCAGACACCAAGGCCATCTTCGTGCATCCGATCCGAGAAACCCCCGCGCGTCTGGAGAACCGTGCGGAGTAACACCGGATCGCCCACGGCCGAGACGCGGAACGGAGCCACCATGCGGCGCCCGTCGATAACGATCGTCGGGCCGGAGGACAGAATCGTGGTGCTCGCCGTGATCCGCGCGCCGTTGATGGCGACGGCGCGGGCGCCCCCATACCAGAGAAGCATCTCGGCAAGGAGCAGATCGCTGTCCTGGACCAAGGCCGCGCTTGGATTCTGGTTCGCCGCGAGAATGGTGTTGGAGTCCGACAGGGTGATCTCGATACCGGATCCCGAAACCGGGGTCAGACCGGCCAGGAATGCCATGCGCTCGGACTCCTGGTGAGCGCGCACGGCGAATGCTCCGGCGGTCCCGGCAGCGGCCCAACCTGCGGCCGCAATTAGGATCCACGGTGCGAGGCCAGTGCGAAGCCCTCTCACCCACGGACCCTGCCACAAACGCCCTCTCGTGCGGACGTCAGTTGCCACTGCTCTCACACCCTTCCTGCACCACGGCAACGTACGCCATCCCCCGTCGATTCCCGGGCAGTACGCCCCACACGGAGTGGTGTCCAGAGACGGGGAGCACGACGCACGTCCCCGGGCCGGGTGGACCTGGCCAAGCACCAACAACGGAGGGATCGGACGTGGGGTTCACGCGCGGCGGGCAAGGAACGAACCCGCTCGTCCTTCTATAGCCTATCTGCTTGATCGAAGTGCGCCTCGGTCACCACGAGATTACCCATCCACCTGGAGATGTTAACCGTCCCTCAGGCCGCGCCGCCCAGGTATCGAACGCACGCGGCTCCCAGCAGGCGGAACACGCCCGGATACCGAAGGAAAAGCGCCATGTCGGATGTCGACTGGGTCACTTTTGATTGCTACGGCACACTGATCGACTGGGAAGGCGGCGTCGTGCGCGCGCTCGCCCCGTTTCTGCCGGCACCGGTCGAGCCGAGTGCGTTTGCCGCGCGTTACATCACCGTCGAAGCCCAGGTGGAGAAAGAGACGTACCGCCCGTACCGGCAGATCCTGGCCGAAGCCAGCGCCAGGCTGATGCGAACGCTCGGCCATCCCATGCCCGCGGACCGGAGAGAGGCCCTGCCAGAGTCGCTCCCGGACTGGGAGCCCTTTCACGAGGCCCCCGAGGCACTCCGAGAGCTCCGGCGCGCCGGGTATCGGCTGGCCATCCTATCGAACGTCGACCGTGATCTTCTCGCGACGTCGATCGTGCGCCTCGGTGTAACGCCCGACGCGGTGGTCACCGCCGAGGACTGCCACAGTTACAAGCCGGCCCCGGGGCATTGGGAACGCTTTTGCGCGGACACCGGCGCGACCCCAGCCAGGACGGTCCACGTCGGCGCGAGCCTGTACCATGACATGGTCCCCGCGGCCGCAATGGGATACCGAACTGTTTTCATCAACCGCCACGGCGAGCCGGTGGCCGGGGTGTCCCCCACAAGGCAACTGCGCGACTTGTCGCGCCTTCCTGAGACCGTCGCTGCGCTGGCTGCGCATGGCTCACCGGACTCGTAGTATTGAGGCCGCGTGTATCGAGCCCGCCGACCCCGCCCCTGGGCGTGTACCCGCGAGCGCGAGCCAGTACGCGCGGACAACATCGCCGCAAACCAAGCCGTCGCGGGCCGGACTGCGACGGCCGTCGGCAGGTGAGGCCGGCAGCGACAAGATCATGGAACAATTGCAACGCGACCACGGCGCCTTGACACTCGATCGGCGGCTCCAGTATCCTACTCGTGCCAGCAGGTCGTGCGCCGAAGTGGCGGAATTGGCAGACGCGCTACGTTCAGGGCGTAGTGGGCGAGAGCCCGTGGGAGTTCGAGTCTCCCCTTCGGCACCACGCGACGCTGGTGCGCGTCCGGTCCCCGCACCGCACGCCGATCGCAGGCCGTGCGGCTGGATTCAGATGACTCCGAGACGTTGACATCGTGACGCATGCGTCCCGCGACCCTCGCGGTATGCCATAAGCCGCCGTGGCGAAACTCGCCCTCCTGCTTCGCTGCGTCGACTGCGGCCGCGAGTTCGACACCAGAATCCGAATGGCCGCCCGCAATTTCGCCAAAGGCACCTTCGCCGCGAACTACCATACGTGCCCGCACTGTGGGCACCGCGGAACATACCGGAAAGAGGACTACCTGACGCGCGTCGACACTGCAGCCGACGCGCCGCCGGACGCCCTCCAATAATCGAACCTCATCGCGCGGGTTGCTCCCGCGTTTCACCGGGACGTATAATGAACGGGTCACTGCCACTCCCCCCGCCTGTCGACGCACTGGCGTGACGGCATCTCCAAACTCCGAGAGGAGGGACGATCCATGGCGAAGTACGAGGCCAAGAAATTCCGGTCGTTCGAGGTCGAGCTCAGCGGTATCAGCAAGAGAACGATGGAAGAACACTACAAGCTCTATCAGGGGTATGTTGCCAAGGCGAACGAGATTCTCGATCGGTTGGGCAGCGGCGGCGTGGACCTCTCCAAAGCCAACCCGACGTACTCGGAGATCCGCGAGTTGAAGATCGAGCTGTCCCGCGCACTCGGGGGCGTCAAGAACCACGAGCTCTACTTCGAGCATCTCGGCGGCAAGGGTGGAAAGCCATCGGGCAAGCTGCTGGGCTTGATCGAAAAGGCGTACGGCTCCTTTGACGCGTGGAAGGCCGATCTCCGGGCCACCGCCATGAGCGCACGCGGCTGGGCATGGACGGCATACGATTATGACTCCGGGCAGGTCTTCAACTTCATCGGCGACGAGCAAAACACATACCCGATTTGGAACTGCGGGCTCCTGGTCGCGCTCGACTGCTTCGAGCACGCATACTTCATCGACTACGGCACCGCCAAGGCGTCGTACGTCGACAAGTTCTTCGACAACCTGG
>DASPUZ010000107.1:0-2037 GCA_035622635.1 bacterium
CCGGCCAGGGTCTTCTTGCCTTCCGCCAGCGTCAGCCCCAGCGTATCCGCCGAATGGTCGATCGTGCCGCAGCCGCCGACGCTGATTTCATGGGACTGGACGGTACCGTCCGCTCCGGCCAGTTCCAAGACGACCCGCCACTCCATCCCGCTCTCCTGGCCTCCCGCGACCAGGCCGATCCGTAGCACCCCCAGGTTATGGACGGTCTCATGCGTATCGAGACCGTCCATAACCTGGGGGGACTCATGCGGCATGGCGAAACGGGCGACGGGCCCATCGCTCAGCGGTCGTGTGATCCTTGTTGAAGGTCCCGTTGACGACCGCGGTGCGGACCTTGAGCATCAGATGCGCTCCTCTCGGCGACCAACGCATCTGTTGGTTGGCGCTCATCCGCCGGTGCAGCAGCCGCTGCACCGTACTCTCGGTGGTCGCCGTCGATATCGGCTCGTCGTTTCGCCGGGCGGTGGCATAATCGATGATCAGACCGGATTGCCCGGATACGTAAGTCTCGAGGCCACGAAGCACGCCTGCCACCCTACCCGCGGTCGCAGCGTGCGGCGATGCCGTTTCGGCCGCGGCATCGAGTATCACCAGGGTGTCTCCGATGAGATCGAGCGCCCGCTGTACCTGCCCGTGCCAGAGACGCCAACGGATATGCTCGATGGTGTCGGCCAGGCAGGCAGCTTCCGCGCGGTCGCCCGGCGTGGCGTCCGGCCAGCCCTTGGCGGCCTGAGCGACATGCTGGATGCGCATCGAGAGATGAAAACAATCGAGCACGTGATGGGTCGGGCCGACGCTCGCCGCCTCGCCCAAAGATCGTGGCCCATCGGCGCCGTCGCTCAGGATGGTGACCGGCGTTCGCGGTGTGGCGCCAAGGCGATGTAGCACGCCGCGCAACTGCTGTTGCTGCCGATCAGCCTCGGCCGGCACGCTGCTAAACATGACCCGCTTGCCGGCGTCGTTGCTGACCTGAGCGACGAAGACCTCGAACGAGCGCACCTGATAGCTGCGCACCGATTTCACGTGACCCCCGTCGATGGCGAGCGCGATCGACCCCGCTTCGCTCGACGGACTCGACGTTGGCGGTGCTACGGCGTCGCGTTCCAGTCTGGCGCCGACGCGCATCGTCCGCTGACGGATCGTCTCGACTTCCGGGGCGTCCCCGAGCGGGAAGAACTCTTCGAGCAGCGAGCGGGCGCGGCGGTACGGCAGCAGGGCGCCCATCTTGGCGAGGGTGCGCTCATACTCCGGCGTGCAGCGATCCGGCATGATCTCCGCGGCAGGGGTGATGGTCCGGCGCGACGCCACGCCGCATCGGCAGGGACCGAAACGGGGTGCACGAACCTCCACGACGCCAAACAGCGACGCCAGCCGCCGACGGCGCATGTCCTTCAGCGGACGTTGAGCCCCGCAGCGCTGGCAGCGTCGCCGGTTGCGGCAATGCTCCTCCGTCTGCGCCTGAACCAGATGGCGTTGCAGCCCGGCCAGGGTCTTCTTGCCTTCCGCCAGCGTCAGCCCCAGCGTATCCGCCGAATGGTCGATCGTGCCGCAGCCGCCGACGCTGATTTCATGGGACTGGACGGTACCGTCCGCTCCGGCCAGTTCCACGACGACCCGCCACTTCATTCCGCTCTCCTGGTTCCCCGCGACCAGGCCGATCCGTAGCACCCCCAGGTTATGGACGGCTTCTTGTAGCAGAAGCCGACATATCGCGAACATCAGGCCGCGAGCAGCGCCGGATCGTGTGCGGGCCGGAGGCGCTGGAATCCGTTACGGTTTTCCATCGCCTCCTGTGCCGGACGACCAGACGTAGTCGCCGGCGAGGTTGATGTGCTCCCACCCGAGCGGCGACAGGTGAGCGAGAAGGTGATCGGGCACGTCCTCCGTCTCGCGCAGGGCGGCGATCGCGCGGTTCACGGCGCGGTGTTCTGCAGTACGTGATATACCCAATGGCGTAATGAACGTTAGTGTGACGTGTCACCGATCGTCCATGGATTTCGGGCCGAGTGTGACCCGGCAGCCTCGTTGATATTGCGC
>DASPUZ010000108.1:0-4035 GCA_035622635.1 bacterium
CGGCGTCCACGCAAGACTCGCTCCCGGCTGGTGGTCCTCCTTGGCCGGGCGGGATTCGAACCCGCTGGGTCCCTTCGCGAAGTTTCAGCCCTGTCCTCTACACGGCATCCTCCTCACCCAGGCTTTCCCTGGCGCACCGAATTCGAGGTCAAATTTCGACGTGTTCTTGTGGCCGGCTACAGTCGGTCCGCTTCCGTGGCGCGAAGAGTCTTTTTTTTACGCGTCAGGCCCAGCTCGATCAGCCGCCGAGAGAGCGTCTGGATGCTGACGCGCAATTTCAGGTGCTTGTGCACCAACTGGGCCAGTTCTTCCAACGTCGCGTCCGGGTGGTCGAACACCAGACCACACAGACGTTCCTCGTGGGCTTCCGTGAGGATGCGCTCTTTGCCCGGTGACGAACCGGGCATCAGATGGCCCAGTCGGTCGCGACGCAGCCGCATCTTGCGCACCCAGCTGTCGCTGAGACCGAGTGCCTCCGCGGCTTCCAGACTGCTGGCCCCCTCATCCATCAGAGCCACAGCTCGTTTACGCGTGTCCTGCGAGTACGGATGGATCATGCCTTCCGGCATTAACGCGACTTTTCCCGCACAAACAGCCCCTTTCTCCGTTCCGAGCCATGGAGAACCGCTTTAAGCGCAGGGCCGCCGCCGCGACGGACGACGTCACATGAAAACAGAACAGGGTGAACCTTGCGAAAGAACCTCGAGACCCGCACGCACGGCTGCACTTGGGCGCGTATCGAGCGAAGCGCGCGCGACTGGCAGGACAGGGCCAAGGCCCGACGGGCGGCTAGGCCGCGCGGCATCGTATCGCTGGTAGGACAGGATCGTCCAAAAGCATGGTCGTGCCGCAAGCATCCCATCCGGCGCCGGCGGATGCGTCGCTGATCTCTGCCTGGCGACCCGGAGACGCGTTGCGGGCAGGCCCTGCCGCGCTGGTGGCATTGCCGGTCGACGCGCGATGTAGTCGCGTGGGAGGTCCGTTTAGAGGCACGCCACCGGATGCGGTCCTTTGCGTCCGAGAAAGCAGATACGGGCCACATGACGCGGGATAGCCACCGGGTCGGTCTCGAAGTAGCCAGCCTATTCACCCTCCCTGCGCTTGGGGCGGAAAAACATCGCGCCCGGCCGTATTCCATGGCGAGCGAGGGTGGGTCGGCCGCACCCTTGTCGACCGGCCTCGCCATGCGGTCGCGCAGGGGAAGGGTTTCGGACCCTACCAACGACCAACGACCGGATGCGTGAGCGCCATGACTTTGGCGCGTCAGCGAACGGGAACGGTTCTAGTCGCACAGGTGAGAGCGCTCGGTGAAGGCGCGATGGAACGAACGAACTCGACGGCAAACTTCCCTTTGGAGTGCAGGACCAGGAGGTGCAGTTCTCGGCGGGGCAGTCGCGCCCACCGATCCGAGGCAAAGTCAATTGCCATCTTCGGACACTTTTATGCGCGGATCGCTGAGTCTGCTTCGTAAGGGCACGTGTCTGCGAACGATTGCGAAGTCCATTGGCCGATTGCAGAGGCCCTCTTGGACATCGTCACGAAAAATTCTTACGGCAGAGTCTTGACTGGGGGCACTCGCAGACGGAGAGTCCATGCGCGTTCGTCAAGGCGTAGGGGTGGTCAAGCACCCATTGCCGCGAACGACGGCGTACCCAGCGTCCGAAGGCGCGTTTGCGTTGTTTACAGGAGTCAGGCGGCTTGGGGTCTTTGCGTTCGAAGAACAGAGGAAATCCAAAGCAGGTACGCGGTAAATCCATTCTTAGAAACCTACTAGCACTACTTTGACACTTTTTTCTTTCCATCCGGAGGAAAATGGTCTTTGTAGTGGAACGTGCTGGGCACGAGGGACTGGGAGACCGAGCTGGATCGATGGTTTGCGCCCTTCAACGAGGCGCTCGAACACAAGGTCCGCAAGAAATGGGCGCCGATCTACGTGCGCGGACTGATCGCGCCAGGCGAGCGTAAGAGCATCGTCCCGATCGCGGAGCGGATGGCGGCGGGCGACGCGCCACAGCTACATCACTTCGTCGGGGCGTCGCGCTGGGACACCGCACCCCTTGAGGAGGTACTGATCGACAAGGTCAGTGGACTTGTAGGCGGTCGGGGCTCGCATCTGATCGTCGACGACACGGCGTTGCCGAAGAAGGGGACGGAATCGGTGGGCGTGGCGCACCAATACTGCGGTGCGCTCGGAAAACAAGCCAATTGCCAGAGCTTGGTGAGTCTCACGTGGGCGCGGGACGAAGTGCCGATCCCGGTCGGCCTTCGACTCTACTTGCCGCGGGAATGGGCGGAGTCAGACGCGCGCCGACGCAAAGCGCATGTACCGCAAGAGATTGGGTTTCGACCCAAGTGGCAGATCGCGCTCGATGAGTTGCGTCGCATCAAGCAGCGGGTGGGCGACGAAGGTTTCGACGACCTGCTGGGCGACGCGGGTTACGGGATGGTCGCCGAATTCCGGCGCGGGCTCGACGAGCTGGGCTTGCGATGGGTGCTGGGGGTCCTGTCAACCCAGAACGTGTACCCGGTCGAGGTGCACATCGACGGCTCGCCGAATGCCCGGGGCCGTCCACGAAAGTACCCGCGCGTCGACACGGTGCCTTGCTCGGCCAAAGAGAAGGTCGAATCGCTTGGGCCGAAGGCTTTTCGCACGGTGACCTGGCGACAGGGAACCAAGGGGCCGCTGAGAGCCCGATTTGCGGTAGTACGAGTGCGTGTCGCCGACGGCCCTCGTCAAAGCCGAGGCGTCCATCCTCCGGGCAACGAAGCCTGGCTCGTATGCGAGCAACGGCCCAACGAGCGAAAATACTATCTGTCCAACTACCCGCCGCAGACTTCGCTTCGGCAGCTCGCTTCGCTCATCAAGGCCCGCTGGTCGTGCGAGCAGGCCCACCAGCAGATGAAGGAGGAGCTCGGCCTCGACCACTTCGAAGGACGCTCGTGGCACGGACTTCACCACCACGCCGTGCTCACCATGATCTCCTTTGCCTTCCTCCAACACGTACGGCTCCGCGAAAATAAAACCGAGGCGCAGCCAGCCCGCCGTCACGCTCCCGGCGGTGCGTAGGGCCATCATTCTTCGGCTGACTGCGCCTCTCTATTGCCGATCTTGCGGGGCGAGAGCTGGCCCTCTCGCATAGGAAAAGTGTCAAAGTAGTGCTAGTGCCGCAGCTGTTTTGGTCGAGAACAGCTCCACGGGCGCCGGCCTTTGGTCCGAGGTTGACGGCTTGAGTGTAACGTTCTCATCGGGAAACGGAATTGCCGTTCTCGGTGGCACTGATGTCAGCACCGGCTGGGGCGTTGTTGGCAGCAATGGCGTCTCCTCGATCTCCGGTGGCGGCGGCGCGGGCGTCTACGGTACGACAAATGTTTCTGACGCTGCGGCTGTCTACGGGACGACTTCGTCCTCGAGTGGCTTCGGCGTCGAGGGCATTAACACCTCGACCTCCACTGGAACCAACAACATTGGAGTGTATGGGACGTCAAGCGGTTGGGGTGGGTACTTCGTCAGTTCAGGCACGTCTTCGACGAGTGGCGGGCTCTACGCTCAGGACACCAACAGCGGCAGCTGGGCTGGCTATTTCGACGGAGCCGTCAACATAACAGGAGCCTTGACTGTCGGCAGCTGTTCGGGTTGTACCTCCGATGTGCGGCTGAAAAAGAACGTGCGCCCGCTTCGGGGAGCAATCGATCAACTTCTCCAGCTCAAAGGAGTCACATTCGAGTGGAAAAATCCCAGCGAACACGAGAACGATGCCCGAACACAAACGGGATTTGTGGCGCAGGAAGTCGAAAGAGTATTCCCAGGATGGGTGCGTGACGACGGGTACACGGCACCCGACGGTGAGAAGTACAAGACCTTGGAGCTTCGACAGATCGAGGCGCTCGAGGTCGAGAGCATTCGCGAACTTAACACTACTGCGGGATGGAGCTCCGGAGGCGCGGGCTGCCGGCGCGGCGATGTAGGTCCATTGCACCTGGTTCACGACTCCATCCCATCCATTCACTTCGATAAGTTGTCCATGCGAGGCCGTC
>DASPUZ010000109.1:0-3111 GCA_035622635.1 bacterium
CCGGGGACGTTCGTCCCGGGCCGCAGGCTAGGGTGCGCGCCGCCGGGCCGATCTCGTCTCCGGCGCAGACGGCCCCACCGTCTCAAGCTGCAGCCGGGGACACCCAGCCGTCAGCGGAAGCTTCCAAATTGTCCTCTTCGGCCGGTACGGCCATCGGGCAGGGCACCGGCGCGGGACGCGGAGATGGCACGACCCAAGGAAATTCGGGTGCTTCTGGCGCCTCGGCGGGCACGGGAACGGCGGGGTCGTTGTCCGGCGGCGGTCCGGACGCGGGTCGGCTTTCCGCCGGACCTCCCGTTCTGACCCCTCCACGCGTGGTTTCGACGGGGACGATGGTCTATCCCGGGGATGCGTTCCACCTCACGGTGCGGCGCCAGGACCTCGGGACGGCACTCGCGATCGTGGGGACGGAAGGGACGGTGACGGTTCGGGCGCTCGTGCGTGCCGACGGGACGGCCGGCGACGTGCAGGTGTTGGGTTCCTCCGGCTCCGAGGTCCTCGACCGGTCCGCGGCGGAGGCTGTACGCCACTGGCAATTTGCGCCCGCGGCGCGTGACGGCGTGCCGATCGACGCCTACGTGACGCTCCGGATTCGTTACGTAGTGCGTTGAGAGGCGGGTGCCATCCTGCCTGCGCGCTGTTCTTCGATCCTGGTCGCGTGCGCGTAGATACCGAACATTGCCAGCGAGTAGCAGAGATCGCTCAGCACCGTGTTACGGAAGAATGGCACCGCGGCGGCATAGGAGCTCCACAGCCCCGCAAGCGTGTGCGGATACAGCGGTCCCCGCCACTCACCGAAATTCGTCACGAGATAGAACAAAATGGAGGCCGCGAGCGAGTACGTGACCACCCGCGCGACCGTCCTGCGCTTTCCCAGCGCGCGACCAAGCAAGGCGATCAGGACGTAGCTTCCGTACACCCAAGCGATCCCGGGGTAGAAGCCCAGTACCGCGTCCGACAGAGCCAGCGCGGCAAGGGGAACTGCGAGGCCCAACAATCCCGGGAGCACCGCGCCGCCGAACAACGCCAGAGCCCCGATCGGAGCAAAGTTCCAGGGATGCGGCACAACCCTGAGCAGGGCGCCGGCCGCGATGAGCGCATACGGCAACACGCCGAACCAGGTCACCTCGCGGGACTCCACCTTCATGCCCTCAGGTTCTCCGATGGGGGATGCGAATCCTCTCCATATAACATCGCCATCCGGTGCAGGGAGCGGACCTTCTCGTCGACAAATTCCTCATTATACATGCCGTTCGTCTGCGTGATCATGGAGCACACCTATTCGACGCTCGAGCCCGAGGAGCGGGTGCTGCTCCCCTTAGGCGTGAAGATGGTCGCCCTGGATTCGGGAGACCCGGACCGGCGTCGTGCCGCGTTCGCCGAAGCACATGCCGTGCTGAACCAGTTCTCGCCGATCGACGCGGACATGATCGGGCACATGCCGCGCTGTCTCGCGATCGTCCGTTACGGCGTCGGGTTCGACAACGTGGATGTCGCCGCGGCCACCCAGGCGGGGATCTGTGTGGTCAACGTGCCGGACTACGGCACGCAGGAGGTCGCGCTGCACGCGCTCACCCTCCTCTTGGTCGTGCACCGGCGGATCGCTCAATACGATGGGGAGGTACGCCGGGGCCGCCGGCCACGTGGGCCGAGCGTCCAGCCGCCGATCCGCCGCCTGTCCGGGCGCACCCTCGGTATCGTCGGGCTCGGCCGTATCGGGAAGGCGCTCGCGGGCTACGCGAGCCCGCTCGGCCTGCACGTGTTCGCCTACGATCCGTACATTACGCGCACCTCGGCGATCAACGCGGGTGCCGTGCTGGTGGACTACGGAACGCTGCTCCGTCAATCGGATTTTGTCTCGTACCACACCCCGCTGACCGAGGAAACGCGACACATGCTCGGTGAAGGCGAGCTGCGCCTCATGAAACGGGAGGCGGTCGTCGTCAACACATCCCGCGGCCCGGTGGTGGACACGGCGGCGCTGGCAGGCGCGCTTCGCGAAGGGCGTCTTGCCGGGGCCGGACTGGACGTGTTCGAGGAGGAGCCGCTCCCCGCCGCCCACCCGCTCCGAAGCGCTCCGAACGCGATCCTGACGCCGCACGTCGCCTGGTACAGCGAGGAGGCACAGGAGACGCTCAAGCGAAGCGCGGCCCAGGAGGTCGCACGAGTCGCCCGCGGCGAATGGCCGCGATCGGTCGTCAACCCGGAAGTTCGTCAGAACGCGCGGCTCCGGCCCACCGCGTAACCGTCGCAGTCGCGGCTGGTCTCCATACCGGCGTACCGTGAGTTGCAAGGGGGACGGACAAGCGGCCTTCGATCTGCGCCGCCGCTCTCCGCGTGTCGTCCGCCTCTTCGCGGTCGTGGCTCGGCGTGGGCGGGAACTCCGGCTTCCCTCGAGGCGTTACAATAACGGTGGGCCAGGGAACATCGTCATTGGGGTGGCCAGCGATGATGAAGTCTGTCACGATCGGACTTGGAGCCATGACTGCCTTGGCTGTCATCGCGACCGGCACGCCGTCGGGGCAGGCGATGCTAGGTATGCGCCCGCCGGCGGACGTCCCGGCGGTCTCGGTGATCCCTGATACCCCGCCGCTGGCACCGTCGAGGCCCGCACCAGTGATGGCGCGGGTGGCGCCTCGCGCGCCGGTGGCGGCGCATCCCCGGCCGGCGCGCGTGACGCCGAGTGCGGCCACTGTTGCGCGGGCTTCGGCGCCCGTTGGCAAGGCGGGTACCGGCCAGGGACTCGGCTCGATTGCCAGCATCGCGGACCTGCTGTTGAATCTGCCGCAGGAGGTGTCGCAGGCGTCACGGCGTCATGTGGTCCCGCCTGCCGCTCCATCCGAGGACGATCCGCCGTGGGCGCCCCGTTGGACCGGCACCGGACATCACGGTGATCCCGACTACGCGCCGGGCGAGACCAGTCGCAACTGACATAGCTACCTAACTTTTGCACGAAGCCATCGGTATCCTAGGGTCAGAGGCGGGCCAGGGCCGGCGCCAAAGGGTGCCGGGCCGGGAAGCTGAGGAGCACTTGGTTGTCGGCTCGGCTGCATTTGGCCGGGATGTCCATCAGCATCTGCGCGAGCTCACGCGTCCCGAGGTGACCAAGTC
>DASPUZ010000110.1:0-35454 GCA_035622635.1 bacterium
AAGCGGATCGGCCGGCCGGAGTTCGACGAGGCGATCGAGCGGGTGATCGCGGGCCCGCAGCGGAAGAGCCGGATCCTCGGCCCGAAGGAGCGGGAACTGACCGCGTATCACGAGGGCGGGCACGCCCTGCTGGGCAAGCTCTTGCCGCACGCCACTCCGCCCCACAAGGTGACGATCCTGCCGCGCGGCATGGCGCTGGGGTATGTGATCCCGCTGCCGCAGGAGGAGAAGTACACGCTCACCCGGGGCGAAATCCTGGCGGACATCACGGCGATGCTGGGCGGCCGGGTGGCGGAAGAGCTCACGTTCGGGGAGATCACCACCGGGGCGGCCAACGATTTCGAGAAGGCCACCGACCTGGCGCGCAAGATGGTGACCGAGTTCGGGATGTCCGACAAGCTCGGCCCGCTCGCGCTGGGGACGAAGCACGGACCGGTGTTCCTCGGGCGGGACCTGGTGGAGAGCCGCAACTACTCCGACGAGATCGCGTACGAGATCGACCAGGAGGTCCGCCGCATCATCGACGAGTGCTACAGGCGGGCCCGGCAGGTGTTGACTGAGCACAAGGACCTCCTGGACCGCATCGCCCAGGCCTTGCTGGAGCGGGAATCGCTCGAGAGCGACGAGCTTGACGCGTTGATGACCCCTCCCGCTCCCGAGCCACCCAAGAGCCCCGAGAGCCGCCGGTCGCTTCCAGCCCCGGCCGGGGTCTAGGGATTGCGTCGCACGGGAGGTCGGTATATTCGGCGATGGACGAGCGTGTCGCGACGTCAGGGATGCGCCAGAGGGGGTGTCCCATGGTGGTCAGGGATTGGATGAGCAGCCCGGTCGTCACGGTCGATCCGACGACCACGGCGTCCGCTGCGTTGAAGCTGATGTTCCAGCGTAAGGTCCACCGTGTGCCGGTCATCGACGAGCACGGCAAGTTGGTCGGCATCGTCACGAGAGCGACGCTGCTCGAGCTGGATACGCCATCGACCTCCACCTTCGTCGGGTCGGTGATGACGCCCGCGCCGTTCACCACCCACCCGCTCGCGCCGATCGAGCAGGCGGCCGCGCGAATGCGAGACCTGCGAGTCGGGGCGCTCCCAGTGCTTGACGGCGGCCGTCTTGTTGGGATCGTCACGGAGAGCGACATCTTCGACGCCTTTCTGGAACTGCTCGGCGTAGGACACGGCTCGACGGTCACCGTCGAGATGACGGACGTCACCCGCGACCTCGCGCGGATTCTCGACGCCGTTACCGCCGACGAGGTGCCGCTCAACGGCGTCACGTCGCTGCGCCACCGAGGAAGCACGTTCGCGATCCTGTCGGTGAAGGAGAAAGATCGCCGCGCGCTGGCCGCGGCGCTCGCCAAGACGGGCCTGGCGCACACGCAGACCCACGTAGAACCGTAAAAGGAACCGCCGCCGGGGCGCGCCGACCGGACACGCCAGCCCGCCCCCGGGCCTGACGATCCGACCCATGCGGTCAGTCGCGCGAGTGGCCGGATGCCGCGGGATCACCCTTGCCGAAGCCGCGCGACGACCCGTTCCGGTCGAACCCGCGCCTCCTGCGCAATGGGGCCTAGAGCGCCCAGTCTCGCGCGCACCGCCTCGGTCAAGTACGTCCCTTTCCGACACGATGCGCACGCTCGATGTTCAGGACTCGCGTCCGCGCTTCACCGCGTCCAGGACCATCGCCAGCAGCCGCGCCTCGGGGACGGCTCCGTCGACGGAGACCTGCTCGTTGATGATGGTCTTCGGAACGCCCCAGACGTTGTATCGCTGCGCAACGTCCGGGAACTCCCGAACGTCGATTACGTCCGCCGTCACATGCGGGCTTTCGACCGCGAGTTCGTGGGCCAGCCTGGCCGCACGCGGACAGTGCGGTCAGGTCGGCGTCACCAGCACCCGGATGTGGACCGGCGACGCGAGCTTGGTCACCTGTTCGCGCGTGGCGGCGCTCAGTGACGTCGCGCCCCGGGCGGCGTCGATGAGGCTTTCGACCAGCACGCTGAACTCGTATCCCGCGGGCACACCGAAGTAACGCATCACCCCCTTGTTGCGTCCCTCGAACACCATCGCAGGGATCCGATCGACGCCGGCCTCGCGGGCATCGCGCTCGTCCTTGACGAAATCCCGAACGGTGAGCGTCACATGCGCAGAGAGCGAAGCCACCTCCCGAAGGAGGATTTCGGTGTCTTCGCAGGTCTCGCACGGGAGCGTGGGCAGAGCGATAGGAGAGGCCCGCTGCGTGAACAGCTCAAGCGTCACCGGGTGATCGAGCCTCGCAGCAAACACCTGCGTCAATTGGGTCCGGATCTGATCACTGAGCAAGGCCATCGTCGCTCCACCTCCGCTCGGACCTGCGGGGTGACCACGGTGGCGGCTATTCGCCGTACGGCGCCCAGATGTTCTTGACCTGGATCGCGTGCCGGAGAATCTCTTCTCCTTCGGGCCACGCGGCGGTCCAGTCGCGAGGCCGGCCGTAGTTCACCCATGTCCGCTTCATGTTGGTCGCCGACTCGACCTCCACCATCTTGCTGCCTTCGGCGGACCCGAAGTACCACACCGCATCCATATCGTCGTGTTGAGCCAGCACCTTTGCCAGATCGTCCCGGCTCCCCGTCACGATGTTCACCACGCCGCCGGGGAGGTCGGAGGTGTCGAACACCTGGTAGAGGTCGGTGGCCACCAGCGGGTGGGCCTGCGACGGGACGACCACGACGGTGTTGCCCATCGCAATCGCAGGCCCCGCCAGCGAGATGAGGGCCAGCAGCGGCTGCTCGTCAGGGCACGCGATGCCGATCACCCCGACGGGTTCGTGGATCGCCACGGTCAGATCCCGGTGCGGGACGTTGACGCTGTGCACGGATCCATCGTACTTGTCGGTCCATGCGGCGTAGGTGAACAGCCGGACGATCGCTCTCCGCACCTCGTCCTCGCCCTCGGCGGGCGATCCTCCGGTCATCCCTTCGATCCGCCGGGCGAATTCCGCCGTTCTCCCTTCGAGGTTCTCCGCGACATAATAGAGAATCTGTGCCCGCGCGTGCGCGGTCGCAACTCCCCACGACGCCGCCGCATGAGCCGCTTCGACCGCATTGCGGATGTCCTTCCGGTTTCCCTCGCCGACCTCGCCAAGCAGCCGGCCCTGCGGGTCACACACGAACCGCGAGTGGCCCTGGTCGGGCCGGACCTGCTTCCCGCCGATGTACATCTTGGGCGAGCGGTCGATTCGCGGCTCCCCATCGCCCAGGCCCGTGCGAGCGTGTTGCGCGTAGTCAGGGCTCGACGATCCCGATGCGGGCGCTGGGAAAGGCGACACCTGCTCGGCCGCCGGCCGCAGGTACTCGAACATGCCCTCGCGGCCGCCTTCCCGCCCGAAGCCGCTCTCCCGGTAGCCGCCGAACCCCGACGCCCCGTCGAACAGGTTCGTGCCGTTGATCCAGACGGTGCCCGCCTTGACCTGCCGGGCAACGTCCAGCGCGAGGTTGATGTTCTCGGTCCAGACGCTTGCGGCCAGGCCGTACCGCGTGTTGTTGGCGAGCGCCACCGCTTCTGCGGGCGTGCGAAACGTCATGGTCACCAGTACCGGGCCGAAGATCTCTTCCTGCCCGATGGTCGCCGACGGCGCCACGTCGGTGAACATCGTAGGCGGGAAGAAGTAACCGTCCTTGGGGACCTCCCAGGACGGCCGCCACATCGTGCCGCCCTCGGCCACACCGATCCGGCAGTAGCGATCGATCTGCTCCCACTGCGCGCGAGAGACGACCGCCCCGATGTCGACGGCCTTGTCGAGCGGATCACCCACCCGCAAGCGCTCCATGCGTGCCCGCAACTTGTCGAGCATCCGGGGCGCGACGTCCTCCTGGACCAGGAGCCGGGACCCGGCGCAGCAGACCTCGCCCTGATTGAACCAGATCGCATCGACAACGCCTTCAATGGCGCTGTCGAGATCGGCGTCGCCGAACACGATGAACGGTGATTTCCCTCCAAGCTCGAGCGACAACCGTTTGCCGGTTCCCGCGGTGGCGCGACGGATGCGGCGCCCGACGTCGGTGGATCCTGTGAACGCGATCTTGTCGACGCCAGGGTGATTCACGATCATCTCGCCGGTCTCGCTCGGGCCGGTGACGACGTTCACCACCCCCGGCGGAAGGCCGATCTCCTCCAAGATCTCGCAGAATGCGATGGCCGTGAGGGACGTCGAGCTCGACGGCTTCAGCACGACGGTGTTGCCGGCGGCGAGCGCCGGCGCCGTCTTCCACGCCAGCATGAGCAGCGGGAAGTTCCACGGCGTGATCTGCCCCACGACGCCGATCGGCTCGTAGCCGGGGAACTGGCTCTCGCGCAGTTGCGCCCACCCGGCGTGGTGATAGAAGTGCCGGGCCGCGAGCGGCACGTCGATGTCGCGCGTCTCTCGGATCGGCTTGCCGTTGTCCATGGACTCCAGCACCGCAAGCAACCGAGAGTGCTTCTGAACCTGCCTCGCGATCGCGTATAGATAACGCGCCCGGACGTGACCGGAGAGGGTTCGCCACGCCGAGAACGCCCGGCGCGCCGCTTCCACCGCGGCGTCGACGTCCGCGCTGCCGCCGCCGGCGATCTTCGCCAGCGGCTTTGCCGTGGCCGGATTGAGCGTCTCGAAGTACCCGCCGCCCGCCGGCTCCACCCACCGGCCGTCGATGAACAGCTGGAATTGTCCGCCGTGCGACCCGAGCCACGTCAGGGCCGGGCTGGCGGCTTCGGGGGCGGGGCCGTACTCCATCGTGCGCAGGATCTCAGGAACGCCCATGGGTGCGCCTCAGGGGTCCGTCATGGCATCGGCTGGTGGTGTGACGCGGCGTAGTGCCCGCAGAGATTGTGCCACAACTGGCGCTCGAGATCGGTCAGCAGGCCGCTGGCACCGATGCGGAAACGCGCCGGCTCCAGCCAGTCCACCCCCAGCTCTTCCTTGACCAGCAACAGCCAGTCCAGCGCCTGTTTCGCCGCCCTGATCCCGCCGGCGGGCTTGAGCCCCACGCGGCAGCCCGTGTCCTCGAAGTATTCACGAATCGCCCGGACCATCACCAGGCCGAAGGGTAGCGTGGCGTTGACGGCTTCTTTCCCGGTCGACGTTTTGATGAAGTCCGCCCCGGCCATCATGCACACCCAGCTCGCCGCGGCCACATTGCGCAGAGTCCCCAGCTCGCCGCACGCCAGAATCGTCTTCAGGAGAGCGCCGCCGCACGCCTCACGGAACGCACGCACCTCATCGTAAAGCGCCATCCAGTTCCCGGTGAGGACGTGCGTGCGGGAAATCACAATGTCGATCTCTCCGGCCCCGGCGGCCAAAGACTCCTTGATCTCCTCGATCTTGAGACGAAACGGGGTCTGTCCCGCCGGGAATCCGGTGGAAACGGCGGCAACGGGGATGCCCGACCCCCGCAGCGCCTCCACCGCGGTAGCCACCAGATTGTGATAGACGCACACCGCGGCAACCCGGATCTCGCCGGGGTCCAGTCCGAAGCCACGCAAGACCTCTGCGCGCACCGGCTGCCGTGCCTTAGCGGAGAGGCGGCGGACCGACCCGGGGGTATCGTCGCCCGAGAGGGCCGTGAGGTCGAGGCACTGCACGGCACGGACGAGCCAGGCGGCCTGCCAGTCCCGCTTCACGGTGCGCCGGGTCGGAATCGTCGCGGCGCGTCGCTCGATCGCGCTGCGGTTCACCCGGATCTCGCCGAGCCGTGCGACGTCCAGGGGCACTCCCGGATTTCGAACCGCGGTCTTCGCCTCAGGTAGGTGCGCCAGCGTGCTCATCCGGACCAAGCTCCCCATGCGGAGTGGATACTGTCTTGGATCTGCACAGGCTCCCGTGTGTCTCTTAGACTACCATTGCGAACCTTCCCAGGAAAACCCGTCTTCAGCTCTATGCAGCACCAGTCGCGCTGTTACCCCGCGCGTCAGCGGCACCGTGGTGCTGGCCCGATCGCGCGCGGCACGCACGGGCCCAAAGGCGCGTCGTGCGAAACTGACCTCCCTAGACGATCCCCCGTTCCAGGAGAAAGGCGTCCGCGGCGGGACGCATCGGAAACGACATCTGGGTCCCCGCGCTCGTAACAGATAGCGCGGCGACGGCGTTGGCGCGGCGGACCGCGTCCTGTATCGACGCTCCCTCCGCCAGGAAGACGGCGAGGCTCCCAATGTATGCGTCGCCGGCGCCGGTCGAGTCGACCGCGCTCACCTGGACCGGCGGAATGAGCTCCACCGCACCCTCCTCCACGAGCAGCGAGCCTCGATCTCCGAGGGTAATGATCACCGTCTGCGGGCCGCGCGCTCGTAGCATCTGCGCCGCGCTCCCGGCCTCGGCCATCGTCGTCACGGGCTGGCCGGTCAACGTCTCGACCTCCGTCTCGTTCGGAACGCACAGGTCGGTCAGACGCAGCAACTCGTCCGGTAGCGGCACCGCCGGCGCCGGGTTGAGGATCGTCCGCACTCCGTTGGCCTTCGCGACCCGGAAGGCCTCAAGGGTCGTCTCCAGCGGCACTTCGAGCTGGCAGATCAGCACGTCCGCACTCTGGATTGCGGGGGTGGCATGCCGCACGTCGGCGGGAGACAATCCCAGGTTGGCTCCCGGAATGATGACGATGAAGTTCCGCGCAGAGTCGTCCACGAAGATCGGCGCGACGCCGGAGAACCGCTCGTCGTCCATGACGTACGTCGTGTCGACAGCCTGCTCGGCGTAGTTGCGGCGCGTTCCTTCTCCGAACACGTCCCGGCCGACCCTCGTCACCATCGTCACCCGCGCGCCGAGCCGGGCCGCCATCACGGCCTGATTGGCCCCCTTCCCGCCGTAACCGATTTGAAACGAATGACCCACGATCGTCTCCCCAAGCTTCGGAAGCCTCGGCACGCGGGAGACCAGATCGATATTCGACGAACCGACGACGCAGATCTCAGGGCCGCCGCTCATGCAGATCCTCCTGTCACTGACGGCCTCGGATGCACGTAAATGCGACGGCCCAGGAACAATCGCGTGTGACGACCGGCAGTGCCCCGACGGCGGCGATGGCTCCCCCAAAGATGTCGTGACCTTGCACCGGCGTCAGCGGGATGAGCGGCAGAGTCGTCAGTCGTCACGTTGGGCCCGCACGGGAATCACGGGAGAGAAGAACTCGTTTCCAAAGAACGTGGATACTAACAGGACCGCCGCGACGATCGAGGGGCGCGCCAACGGCACCACGATCTCCGAGAGGGTGCATGCTGTTTTCATGTTCTCCACAATCCTCCACCGGCCCTCTTCGTCCTCCATGAGAGAAATCGGACGGGCACCGCGAAAATCGTCTATGCTGAGGTGAGGGACATCGACCCGGCAATACCCGGGCGCATCGCCGCCTCGGTGGGTGCGAAACGAGGCGACCCGGTCTTCGAGCAGGAGATGCCATAGGGGGCAAGTATAAGGTAGTCTTATCTCGTCGTTCGTCGTGGACGCTGGGGGTCTGAATGCACGTGGGCATTGATCGCATCCGTACCAGCATGCGCACCTTCCTGGCGGCAGCCATCGCGATGGCGCTGGTGTCGCTCGTGATCTTCTCCGCTCCCCCGACGGGGCCGCTAGTATCCCAAACTCCCGAAGCGCGCCCTCCGATGTCCGCCGCCGTGGTCCCGCGCGGCGACGTGCGGTTTCTAGTCGTCGGGCTCACCCAGGATCGGGAGCGGACCGATACGGTCGAGGTCGTGCAGTGGGACGATTCGCACCACCGGGTCAGGGTCCTCGGCGTCCCCCGAGACATTCCCATCAGCCTCCCCGGCGTCCAGACCACCAAGCTTGACCACGCGTACGCCACGGGCGGCATTGGGCGGGCGCGCGCCGCGGTCGTGCGGTTGCTGAACGTGCCGATCGCCCACTACGTCGTGTTCAGCCTTCCTGCCATGCGGCAGATCGTGGACTTGATCGGCGGGGTCCCGATCGACGTGGAGAAACGGATGGTGTACGCCGACCACGAACAAGGCTTGTTCATCGACCTGTATCCCGGACCCCAGGTACTGGACGGCGCGCATGCCGAGCAGTACCTGCGGTTCCGCCACGACCCGGAAGGCGACATCGGACGGATCCGCCGCCAGCAACACTTCATTCAGGCGGCGCTGGTCCAGGTCCACAAGCCGGCGGTAATCGTGCGGCTCCCACGGATCATCGAGACAGCGCGCGGCGACATTTTGACGGATCTCACGACCTCCGAGATTCTCGGCTGGATGCAGCGAGTCCAGCCGCTCACGCCGGACGAGGTAACGGCCGCGTCGATCGAAGGCCAGCCGGCCGTGCTGTACGACGATCTCGCCAGGATGCGCCTGGATTTCTGGGTACCGGACCCCCGTGATCTTCGAGCCAAGACGCGCTGGCTGATCAGCGGCGTACCCCCAAGCCAGGGAAACGGGTCTGCCGTGGACCGACAGGCCCCCGCCGGGCCTGCACGGAGCACCAGCGGCAAGAAGAGCGTCCGGGGAAGCTCCCATGCCGACCCGTAGTCCGTGCCGCCGCCGGTTCCGTTGATACCCGTCGGGGCGACTGTTCGCCACGACTCCGTAGCGCGATAATGGTAATGTAGAAGGCATAATGCGCGATTACGTCGACCGCTGCCTCCCGGAGATGTCATGCCGCTGATCACCGGCGTGATGGAAGACTATCTCAAGGCGATTTACAAGCTCCAACAGGGGCGCGGCCCCGTGTCGACCTCCGAGCTCGCGAAAGAGCTGCATGTGGCAGCGGCGACGACGACCGCCATGGTGCAGCGGCTGGCCCGGTTGAAGCTCGTCTCGTATCACCGGTATCGTGGGCTCACCCTGACGGCGGCGGGCCAGCGCATCGCGCTCGAAACCATCCGGCATCATCGCTTGCTCGAGCTGTACCTGGCGCAGCATCTGGGGGTCGGCCTCGACAAGGTGCACGGCGAGGCGGAGAAGATGGAGCACGTGCTGTCCGACGACGTGGAGCTCCGCATGGCCGCTGCCCTGGGAAATCCCACGATCGACCCCCACGGTGATCCCATCCCCTCCGCGGAGGGGACGATCCGCGATGTCCGGTATCCCAATCTGACGGTGTTCTCGGCGGGCGCGACCGGCACGGTCGCTCGCGTGAGCGACCGCGATCCTGCAACGTTGCGCCAACTGACCGAGCTTGGCATCCTCCCCGGAGTCAAGCTGAAGGTCCTGGCACAACGATCGAGCGGCTGCGTCGTGGAAATCGAGGGACGGCGCGTCAGCCTGCCGCGTCCGCTCTGCAGTGATGTCTACATCCAGTAGCGCGGGCGCTTTGCCGCCGGTACGCGACCGCGCGCTCGTCACCTCGTAACCGCAGGTAATTCGCACCGCGAGTTGACAAGAGATTTCGTATGATCTAAACTATATTTGGAGCATCACGGTTCGTGGGCTGGCAATGACGACCAGAGAGACGGGCAATTGCCTCTGGGGCATACGTGTCCGAATGGCATGGCGACGGCGGTGGTGTGCCGGTTGACACACGCGCCTCTCCCCCGCGTCCATCACCCATACGGTCAGCGATTGGCCCGGCTAGGAGCGACGGTGTTTCCATCGGTCGCGTCGTCACGCCCGGCGCAGTCGCTTTGGAGTTACAGTTCTGGCCCATGCCGTGGGCCAGAGGCCGGCCGTGCGGAGCACGCGCCGGTGCGCGAGCGGGAGCGTAGGATCCTGGCGGAACGGACGGCGCGCGTACGAAACGCCGCCTGTGACAGCATCTCGACACCATCGCGCTGGAAGAAGGCGGAAGAATGGATCACAGTTCTTTGAACCTCGGAGTGCTGACTCCGGCGGCGGGCCGCTCGGCCGCATCGAGTGACCTCGGAGGAGGCATCACTCACGAGGACATCGATCGGGCACGCGATCGCCTCGCCGTCGCTCGAGCCCGAGATCCGGGCGTACCGGCGTACCTGCGCTGGCTCCGGCTGTCCTGGCTGCTCGTCGGGCCCGGCGTGCTCGTCTTCCTCGGCGAGAACGACGCGCCGAGCATGCTTTCGTATGCGGCGACGGGGGCCCAGTTCGGGATCGGATTCTTCGTACCGTTCGTGCTCCTGACATTTCTGATGGGCTTCGTCGTCCAGGAAATGACGGTCCGGCTCGGCGCGGTCACGCACCGCGGGCATGCCGAGCTCATCTTCGACAGGTTCGGGACGTTCTGGGGCCGGTTCGCGATGGGCGATCTTGTCATCGGCAACTTCCTCACGCTCGTCACCGAATTCATCGGGATACGGGCCGGGCTGGGCTTCTTCGGGGTGCCCCCGCTGATCGCTGTCGGCGGTGCCATGGCGCTGGTGTTCGGCGTCATCCTCACGCATCGCTATTGGACCTGGGAGCGCATCGCGCTCGGGCTGGCGATCTTCAACGGCCTCTTCGTGCCGGCGGCTCTCCTCGCGCATCCGCAGTGGGGGGCGATCGGGCAATCCTTCGTCACGTGGTCCCCCATGCCCAAGGGCGGGTTGTTCAAGCCCGATACCTTCCTGCTCATCATGGCCGACATCGGGGCAACCGTGACCCCTTGGATGCTGTTCTTCCAGCAGAGCGCGGTCGCCGACAAGGGCCTGCAGGAGCGCGACATCCAAGGCGGCCGAATGGACACGCTCCTGGGTACGCTACTGGCCGCGACCTTCGCCATCGCGACGATCGTCGCCACGGCCCCGTTGTTCGCAAAGGGGATCGACGCGGGCGACTACCAGGCGGCCCAGTTCGCCCAGGCGCTGGAGCCCCTGATCGGGCACGTCGGCGCCGCCCTCTTTGCTCTGGGCATCTTCGAGGCCGGACTCGTCGCTGCGATGACCATCTCCGCGTCGTCCGCCTATGCGTTTGGAGAGGTGCTGGGGACGCCGCACAGCCTCAACCGGCGGCTGTCGGAGAGCCGGGCGTTCTACGGCATCCTGATGGGGTCCGCACTGGCGGCAGGAGCGCTGGTGCTGATCCCCCATGCTCCCCTCGAGTACATCGTGCTCATCGTCAACGTCATCGCGGTGCTTGCGATGCCACCCGCGCTGCTCTTCCTGGTGCTCCTCTGCAACGATCGCCAGGTGATGGGCGAGCACACAACCGGGGCGTGGGGGAACATCGCCGTGTGGCTGGTGACGGCCCTGCTGGTCTTCGCGGGGCTCGCGTTCGGACTCATGACGGTGTTCCCCAAACTGTTCGGCGGGGGCGGCTAGGACGTGCCCCGGCGCGGATTCGGATGGATGCGGCTCCTCGGAGGTGATGTGCGTGAACACACGAGCTGATTCCCTGAGCACCCCCCTGGCGCGCCCTGAGCCTCGGCACCCGAAGGTACGACGGGACGAGCTGGACCTCGAGCACCAGCCGGAGGCGGTGCTCTCGGTGCTGGAGGCCGACCAGCTGTTTGCCGCCAAGCAGGCACGGTTGGGTCGGGCTCGGCTGTCAAAGGGTGCTGGGGTCCTGCTCTGGGGCCTGCGCGTCTACGTGATTGCCATGATGCTCATGGTTGCGATGCAGGTCGTGCACACGCTGCACGGGGGTCAGTGAGCGAGAACGGAGGCCGCCGATTAGGGGGTAGCGCAGGTGCAGCGCCCGACAGTCACTGAGGAGATGGACACGGAGCTCGCCGCGGCCCATCCAACCGCGGCGGGGCTGAGCGAGATACGCACCCGCCACAGTCACGACTATCTCCGCAAGGTCGTGCAGCCGGCGCTGCTCGGCCTGATGGACGGTTCGATCTCCACGCTCGCGCCGCTCTTCGCGACCGCGTTCGCGACGCGCAATTCGCATACCGCGCTCCTCGTCGGGGTTGCAGCCGCCCTCGGCGCGGCGATCAGCATGGGCTTCGCCGAAGCGCTCTCGGATACCGGGAAACTCACCGGCCGCGGACACCCCTTCGTCCGCGGGATGATCACCGGCTCTGCCACGCTCGTGGGCGGAGTACTGCATGCCCTCCCGTTTCTGATTTCGCATCTGAGCCTCGCGCTGGCGGTCGCGTACTCTGTCGTGGGCATCGAATTGATTGCGATCGCGTTCATCCGCTACCGGTATTTCTCAATGAACTTCTGGCTCTCGATCCTTCAGGTGGTCGTCGGCGGCAGCCTCGTATTCCTCGCCGGCGTGCTGATCGGCAAGTCGTAGCCTCGCCCCCATCCCTCATCGGCTTTGGGTTGACGCGCACGGCCAGCCGTGTTAACGTAGACGATGTTCCAGATGACAATATTTTTCATTTGAAAGATGAGGACGTTAGGCGTTATGACGCGGGACGGCTCCACCCTTGGTGCGGACACGCGAACGGCAGGATCGCTTCCATCGGATCCCATTGGGGATCGGGGCGCGCTCGACCCGGTGGTGCAGTTGACGCATGCATCCCTCGCGCTGTCGGGGCGATCGATCTGGAGCGACCTGTCCGCCGAAATTCGACGCGGGGAATTCCTGGTGGTCATTGGACCGAACGGCGCGGGCAAAACCTCCCTACTGCGCGTCCTGCTCGGCCTGCAGCCAACGACGGACGGGCATGCGCTGGTGCACGGGCGTGCGCCTCGCCGGGGAGACCCGGAGATCGGCTACGTGCCGCAGCAGCGTGCGTTTGACCCCGAGGTTCCCCTGCGTGGACGCGACCTCGTGTCGATGGGCTTGGATGGCCATCGTTGGGGCGTCTCCGTGAGCGCACGGGCAAACCGTCGCCGTGTGGATCGGATCCTCGCCCTGGTCGGCGCGCAGTCTTACGCGGACACACCGGTCGGACGGCTGTCGGGAGGAGAGCAGCAACGCCTGCGGATCGCCCAGGCACTGGTCGGCGACCCATCCTTGCTGCTCTGCGACGAACCGTTGTTGAGCCTGGATCTCCACTCCCAGCAGGTGATCGTCCAGTTGATCGCCCGCTGGAGCCGGGACCATCGCGCGACGGTGATTTTTGTCACCCACGACGTGAACCCCGTCATGTCGGTTGCTGATCGTATCCTGCTTCTGGCAGGCGGGCGCTGGGGCATCGGCCCCGTGGACCGCATGATGACCGCCGAGGCGTTGAGCCGCCTCTACGGCGTGCCGGTCGGGGTCGTGGAATACGCCGGACGGATCTGCATCCTCGGCGCCGACCTCGGCGGGCACGACCCCGTGACGGCACGCGGGGAGATCGGCGAATGACCTCGTTGTGGGGATACGCCTTCGTCCATCAGGCGCTCCTCGCGGGGACGATCACCGCGATCGTCGCCGGCGCGGTCGGACCGTTCATCACGGCGCGAAATATGGGCTTTGCGGTCCACGGGCTGGCTGAGGTCGCGTTCACGGGAGCGGCCGGCGCGGTGCTCGTCGGCATTGCGCCCGAGATCGGCCTGGTGGGGGCCTGCTTCCTTGCGGCGCTGGCGATCGGACTTCTCGGCGTGCGTCTCAGGGAGCGCGACATCGCGATCGGCACGGTGCTGGCCTTCGGCATGGGGCTCGGCGTGCTCTTTCTGGTCCTGTACACGCGCTACGCGACCGAAGCGTTCAGCATCCTGTTCGGCGCGATCCTCGCCGTGAGCGTCCAGGACGTCCTCTGGTCGGCGGGCGTCGGCGCGGTGGTACTGGCCGCACTGATCGCCGTGTACCGGCCGCTGCACTTCGCCAGCGTCGATCCGGAGGTCGCCGAAGCGAGGGGCGTGCCCGTGCGGCTGCTGTCGGTGGTGTTTCTCCTTATCATGGCGCTGGCCGTCGCGGAAGCCGTGCAGGTGGTGGGCATCCTTTTGATTCTGTCGCTGCTGATCACCCCGGCGGGCGCCGCACGCCGCCTGACGGCTCACCCAGGACGGGTTGTAGCGTATAGTATCCTTATTGCGGTGGGCGTCACCCTGGGCGGCATCGTGGGCGCGGTGTACACGTCGTGGCCCGTCAGTTTCTTCGTCGCGTCGTTGAGCTTGGCCGCCTACCTGCTCGCCCGAGGTCTCGGCGGCGCGCAGGCTCGCGCATAGCGCATTCCGCGCTCATGGAGGGACGATGAAATGGCTCTTGACCGCTACGTCGACGTGCTGCGGCGCGCGAAGCTGCGCGTCACCCCTCAGCGCGTCGCGATTCTCGACGCCCTCGCCACCGGCTCACATCTCGCGACCTGCCAGACGATCTGGGAGCGGGCCCACCGGCGGACGAGAGGGCTCGGCCTGGTCACCGTCTACCGCATCCTGGAGCGGCTGCGGACCGCCGGGGTTGTCGAACAGGTGGATCTCCACGGTGCGACCCACTTCTGCCTGGCCGATCACCATCACGACCATATCATCTGCGAACGGTGCGGGCGGGTCGAGCCGGTCGAGACCTGCATGCTGGAAGCGCTGACCGGGTCGCGCCTTCGCGACACGGGGTTTCTCGTGAAAGGCCACCGTCTGGACCTGCTGGGAGTATGCCGCAGTTGCCAGCGGGAGGCGCGCTAGGCTCAGAGGGGGACAGCGCCTCCACCCGCGCGCGGCCCGCCGGAATGTTCTCTGGCGGGCCGCGCGATCGTTCTGTCCGGCGCCACGGGAGATATCAGGCTGCGGGCACCGTGGGGCCCGGCACCACTGGTGCCACCCCGGTCGGCTTCGCCCGAAGCCGCCAAGCGGCTAGAAGCGCAAGGACCAGCACCAGCGCGAGCCCAAGGTACCCCATCCGACCGGCGGTGACGAGCACCCAGGTCATCGGGCTGGACCCGTCCACCAATGACGAGATCGCCGTCGTCCCGACCGGGAACTTGAACCCCACCTGCTGAGCTGCTACCGTGAACACCGGCGAGATCCAGGTGGAGATGTAGAGGCCAACGCCGATGATGATTAGCCCGGCAATGACCGTCCTGAAGACGTTGCCGCGGAAAATCGGCACCATCATGCAGACGATGAACGGGATGGTCGCCAGGTCGCCGAACGGCAGCACCCGGTTGCCCGGCAGGATGAGCGCCAGTCCCAGCGTCAGCGGCACCAGGATGAGCGAGCTGGCCACGGCCGCCGGCGCGCCGACCGCGATAGCGGAATCGAGCCCGATGTAGAAGTCCCGGCCTGGGAACCGCCGCCGGACGAATTCGCTGGCCGCCTCCGATACCGGAATCAGGCCCTCCATCAGGACGGCCACCATGCGCGGCAGCAAGAGCATGACGGCGGCGAGGTTGATCGCGAGCTGCAGCACCCTGTCGAACGAGAATCCCGCCAGAAAGCCGATGATGAGTCCGAGAATCACCCCGAGAATCACCGTGTCGCCGAACACACCGAAGCGCTTCTGGATCGCCTCCGGATCCGCCTGGACGTCCCGGAATCCCGGAATCGCCTCGAAGAGCTTGTTCAACGGCACCGCGATCAGGCAGTAGGGGGCCGACGTGCCGTGCGGCAGGGAGATCCCGGGGAACTTGTAGTAGTCCTGCACCCACGGCGCCGTCCAGTCAGCCAGGACCAACAGGATCACCATGTGGACCCCAGCCGTCAGCAGGCCCAGCGTGTAGCTGCCCGTGACGATCGAGACGAGCGCACCGGTGAACGCAATATGCCAGTAGTTCCACAGGTCGACATCGAGGGTCTTGGTCAACCCGACGAGCAGCATCACGATGTTGACCGCGAGACCGATCGGGATAGCGAGCGCCCCGACCTTGGACCCGAACGCGATGGCCGCCGTCGACGGCCAACCGACGTCGATCACGGTCAGATGCACGCCAAAGTGTTGCACCATCGCCGTCGCGGCCGGCCCCAACTGGCCAACCAACAAGCCGATGACCAGCCCGATGCCGACGAACCCGATGCCGACGATGACGCCGCTGCGGAACGCTCGTCCCGGTTTCTGCCCGAGGATCAGGCCGAGTAGGAAGATGATGACCGGCAGCACGACGGCCGCGCCTAAGTTGACGAGGTATTGAATCACGCCCATGGCTCTCCTCCCCTCTCGCTTTCGCCCGCGCGCGACATGTGGCGGCTGTCCTGACACGTCCTTTCAGAGAGACACGATCAGGTGGTGCCCCGATTCAGGAGACGGTAGTGATGCGGAGCATCCGAGCCACGGGCGGACCCCGGAGACCTCCCACAACGGCCTGACGCGACCGGGATCGCGGGGCCGAGCGGGCCGGGCGACACCGTGGTCAGGAGGTGAGACGCTTGGCGATCTCTTCCAACGTCGCCGGGAGGTTCACGCCGGTGATGAACGGCATCCCGTTGACGACAGGCTTGTCGATCGCCTTCGGCATCAGCGTGATCGCCACCACCAGGTCGACGTCGGGCAGCTGCGCGCCCATCTCCATCACTTTCGCCTGGCGAATCTCCGCGTCAATGCCGCGTTGCTTGAAAAACTCGCCGAGCTTGTTGGCCACGACCGTCGATGTCGCGATTCCGGTTCCGCAGACGACAAGTACCCGCTTCCGTGCCATAGATCCCTCCCTCCCCCTGGGAGATCGGCGGCGAGCATCCCACACGCCGGAGGCCGCCGCCCTATGCACTCAGGTCTCCTTCGCAGTGTCCCCCCGCCGTTTCTGGTCCGCGCGACGCCGGGCTTCGGGCGAACGCGCGATCGAAGACCGCACGGACGTCCCCGGGAGACTGCGCCCGCAGGATCGCGGCCAGCGCGCCGGGGTACCGGAAGCCATCCACGAGATCCCGGAGGACACCGACCATCTCGCTGGCCTCGCGGATCGCGAGCATGAACACGATCTGCACAGGCACCGTGTGCCCGGGATTGCCCATTTCACCGAAGGCCACAGGGGAAGAGAGCGTGGCGATCGCTATGGCCGGCTCACGCACGTGCTCCACGTCGGCGTGCGGAATGGCCACCCCCATGTCCTCCACCGCTAGCCCTGTGGGAAAAGTGCGCTCGCGCGCGACGACCGCATCCGCGTACGTCTCGCGAACACGGCCGGCCGCTAGGAGATCCTCGGCGAGGCGGCGGAGCACGTCCTCCCATGTGCCGGCGGAGAACCCCAGCCGGATCAGATTGTCAACCAGAAGCGCCTGAAGCTCCACGGACCCCCCCTGTCAGGCCGCAAGCACGTGCCGCACCGCAGCCACGATATCCTCCTGTTGCGGAACTGCGGCGCGCTCGAGGGCCCGATTATACGGGATCGGACATTCCTGGCCGCCGAGACGAACGATCGGTGCCTGCAGGCTGTAGAGCGCTTCACTCTCGGCGATCCGCGCGGCGATCTCCGCTCCGATGCCGAGGGTCTTCGGGGCCTCGTAGACGATCACCACGTGCCCGGTCTTCCGGGCCGACGCAAGAATCGTGTCGGTGTCCAGCGGGCGCAGCGTCCGCGGGTCGACGACCTCGGCGCTCACACCCTCCTGCGCGAGCTGCTCTGCGGCCCGGAGCGCGCGCGAGACCATGACGGACGTGGCGACGATCGTGACATCGGAGCCCTCCCGCTTGACGTCCGCCTCGCCGAGCGGGATGGCGACGGCTTCTTCAGGAACAGGACCGCGCACCCGATACAAGAGTTTGTGCTCGAAGAAGATCACTGGATTGTCATCGCGGATACTGCTGAGCAGCAGGCCCTTGGCGTCGGCCGGCGTGGACGGCATCACGACCTTCAGACCGGGCACGTGGGTGAACCACGCCTCGAGACTCTCCGAATGCTGGGCGGCCGCGCCGGTGCCCGAGCCGCCCGGCGTGCGCAGCACCATCGGCACGCGGGCCTTGCCCCCGAACATGAAGCGGAGCTTGGCGGCCTGCAGCACAAGCTGCTCCATGGCCAAGGTGAGAAAGTCGGAGAACTGGATCTCCAGGACCGGGCGGAGACCCGTCATCGCGGCGCCGACGGCGCAGCCGGTGATCGCCGCCTCGGAAATGGGCGTGTCCCGGATCCGCTTCGGGCCGAACTCCCCGAGCAGGCCGTCGGTCACGCCGAAGGCGCCCCCGTACACTCCGATGTCCTCCCCGAGCACGATCACCCGCTCGTCCGCCTGCATCGCCTGGCGGAGTGCCTCACGGACTGCCTCTGCGTACGATAGCTCCCGGCTCATGCATACACCCCATCCAGGAGCGTGCTCGGGTCGGGATCCGGGCTCGACTCGGCGAAGCGCACGGCGTCGTCGATGACCTCCTGGGCACGCCGCGCCATCTGCGCCGCCTCGTCGGGCGAGAGCATGCCATCCGCAATGAGGCGCCGCTCACACCGTACGATCGGGTCCTGTGCGCGCCATGCATCGACCTCCTCCCGCGTCCGGTATCGCTGCGCGTCGCTCTTGCTATGGCCGCGATACCGGTACGTGACGCACTCCAGCAGCGTGGGCCCTCCCCCGCTGCGGGCCCGCTCCACCGCCCGCAGCGCCGCCTCGTAGACGGTCCATACGTCCATCCCATCCACCTGGTCCCCGGGAATGCCGTACGCCGCGGCCCGATCCGCTATCCGCTCGGGCCTCATCGACCGGTGTACGGGCATCGACATCGCGAACTGGTTGTTCTCGCACACGTAGACAACCGGGACCATCCACACGGACGCGAGGTTCAGCGATTCGTGGAAGGCTCCTTCGTTGGCGGCGCCGTCGCCGAAGAAAGCGATGCAGACCTGGTTCGTACCGCGCTGCTGAATGGATAGGCCGACCCCGGTGGAGAGCGGGAGCCCGCCCGCCACGATGCCGTTCGCGCCGAGGATTCCGATGTCCATGGCGGCGATGTGCATGCTCCCGCCGCGCCCACGACAATAGCCCGTCCCCTTCCCCAGGAACTCGGCCATCATCCGGCGAACGTCCGCGCCCCGCGCAATGCAGTGTCCGTGCCCACGGTGCGTGCTGAGCACGTAATCGCCGGGTTGCAGCGCGGTGCACACGCCGATCGCCACCGCTTCCTGGCCAGCGCTGAGATGCATCGTGCCGTGGACGCGTCCGTGAGCGAAGAGATCGTCCGCCTTCTCCTCGAAGGCGCGAATCAGATGCATCGTCTGAAGCATCTTCACCGCATCGTCCCTGGACACTGGCAGCGCCAAGTCCCTAACCTCCCTTGTCAGTGCGTTGCCGTCACGACCCGGGCCTCCAGCCGGTTTCGGACCTGGCTCCGATCGTGCCCTGGATGCCATCCGCAGGTCGCGCTCGCCAGGCGGCTCGAGGGGAACCGCGGTCCGTCCTCGCCGCCTGCGGCGCTACTCCGCGGGCGAGCGTTCCACAAGCGCGCACACGTCATCGAGAAACCGCGCTCCGTCGGCGCCGTCGGCGACGCGATGGTCCACCGCGAGCGTGAGCGCGCACACCGGCCGGATGCCCACCGCCCCGTCCACGACCCAGGGCCGTTGGCGAACGGCGCCGACCGCGAGAATTGCGGACTGCGGCGGGTTGATCAGCGCCGTAAACGTGTCGACGCCGAGCATGCCCAGATTGCTCACGGTGAACACCGCGCCGCTGACGTCGGTGAGCGCGAGGGCGCCCGCGCGCGCCTTGGCCGCAAGCCTCTCGATCTCTGCGTGCACGGCCCTTAGGTCCTTGGCGGAAGCGTCCCGGACCACCGGCACGATCAACCCGTCGGGTGTGTCCACGGCGACGCCAATGTCGATCGCGTCCCGCACGGAGACGGCCTCACCCTCCAACGACGCGCGCATCCGCGGGTGTCCCCCCAGTGCGCGGGCCGCCGCGCGCACGATCACGGCCGTATAGGAGGCAGCACCTCGCGCGCCCGCGGCCGCGGTCATGTCCGCGACGCGAGTGAGGTACACGTACGGGATCTCTCTCGCGCTTTGGATCATCCGTTGCGCAATCGTGCGCCGGCGCGCGGACAGGCCGGGGCCGGATGGAAGGGCCCGCGCCGCGACCGCGGCGCGGACGTCGGCTTCCGTCACGCGGCCACCAGGACCGGTACCGGAGATCATGGCGATCTCGATCCCGGCATCCCGGGCGAGGCGCCGCGCCACCGGCGTTGCGGTGACCGGCCGCCCTTCCGCGGACGCCACCGGGTGCACCGCGGGTTCCATCCGAGCCGGCCCGCAAGACCCGGCGGCTGGGATTCGTGGCGCAGGGACTTCCGGCGTCGCGGGCGGCTCCTCCCCCGGCTGCAGGATGTACGCGATCACGCTCGTCACGGGCACGGTCTCGCCGGGGCCGGCACGGATCCCTCCGAGCCGCCCAGCGGCCGGCGCCTCGATCTCCATGTTCACCTTCTCGGTCATCACCTCGGCGATCGGCTCGCCCTGTGCCACGGCGGCGCCATCCTCTTTGAGCCAGCGAAGGAGCGTCCCCTCCGCCATCGTCATCGAAAACTTGGGCAGGATCACGGGAGTTGCCACCGTGGTATCACTCCTCGGGGTGCGAAAGCCGCGGGCGGAAGACGCCTGGTGCTTCTCTGTCTGCGCCCAAAACATGACCGCCGAACGCCTGCGGACGCGGTTAGTCCTCAGTCCGACAGGTGGGGTGATCGTCGACTTGGATGCCACGGTCGATCCCCTCGATGGTCCTGCGCGCCGGCACGCGCTCGCGATGGGACTCGACCTCGCCCTCGAAGCACCCGACGCCGTTGCGCATCCAGAAGGGCACGTGGCTGAGATCGATGGTCACCACCTCGCGCACGTTGCGGCTAGCCCAACACTCACCACTGGCGATGTCATCACATCCGAGGCGGTCAAATGGCGGTGTACGTCCTTCGTCACGGACATCGTCCTCGTCCTCCCAATGGCCACTTCACCACTGAGGGCGGACGTTCCCAGGCGCATCGCTCGGTGCTTTCACAGTAGCAGGGCAAAGGACGGCGACCCATCGGGTGCAGGATTGATTCGTCCCGTACGCGTCCAGGCGACTTCCACAAATACCACGCCCGAGGAACGCCGCATGTCCGCATCCGCGGCGACGTCGGAATCACCCGCCCGAGTGATGGAGGCACCGCGCCGCGAAGGCGCCGACGTTTCACGCCCCTATCGGAAGGGGTAAAAGTCGTGGCGGCCGAACGTAGGTGCGGCCGGAAACCGGAAAACGGAGGTGGACTGAATGCTGATCCCGCTGGTGATCCTCGCGGGATTGCTTCTGTGGGCCACCGGACACTTGATCCTCAGATAGTCGGCCCGGTCGACGTTCCTCTGTAACGCCGGCTACCGCCGGCGGCCACGCGGTGTACGAGCTCCCAGAGCTCGGGCGATCCTGCGCTCCGCCTCTCGCTCGGCGATGCGGTCCCGCTTGTCATACTCGTGCCGGCCACGCGCCAACCCGAGCTCAACCTTCGCCACCCCGTTGCGGAAGTAGAGGCGAAGCGGAACCAACGTGTAGCCCTTCTGCTCGGCGCGTTGGCCTAGCCGGAGAATCTCCCGGCGGTGCAGGAGCAACTTGCGGGTTCGGAGCGGATCGTGGTTATGGATATTCCCTTGGGCGTAGGGACTGATGTGCAGATGATACAGCCACACCTCCCCTCCCTGCACCCGAGCATATGCGTCTTGAAGGTTTGCGCGGCCCGCCCGCAGCGACTTCACCTCGGTCCCGGTGAGTGCGATGCCAGCCTCGTGCGTCTCCTCGATCCAGTATTCGTGGCGCGCGCGACGGTTCGTGAGCACCGCGCGCCCTTCGTCACCCTCCCTGCCGCCCGCCGCCACCGGGTCAATCCCTGCCCGGAAACGGCCGCCTCGCCTCAGCTAGGCGCGTGCCGTCCGGCAACATCAGATTTGCCATCGCGACGAATATCCGGCCACCGTTACGGACGAGCACGGCGGTGACGACGAGTCCCCGGCCGGGCGGATTGCGGTCTCCGCGCGCCAACCATCCGCCGACATCACGCACCGGCATGCTCCTCGGCACGTTCAAGGTCCGCGTACAGAGTCTCGAGCGTGGCGGTAACCTCCTCGTACCGCTGCACGGTCAGGCGCGCCCGGTCAGCGTCCCGGTACAACTCCGGATCGCCCATGAGCCGGCTGAGGTCGGCCTGTTCCCGCTCCAAGGTCCCGATCCTGACCATCAATTCCTCCGCGCTTGGGCCCGTCGGACGGCGTGGGCTCGCGCCCGGACCGGGCCGGCTCTGCCGGGATCCTTCGGCGCCACGGCGAGGATCGGGACGCGGAGTCGAGATGCCGCCTGCATTCGGCGGTGCCACGGGCGGCGGAGGTGCTGGAAGGTCGGCGCGGGCCGCAAGATTCTCCCGGTACGCATGGTACGGTCCGGCAGCCGCAATCAGCTCGCCATTCCCGAGCACGAGCAGCCGCTCCGCGAGGTGATCGAGCAGATAACGATCGTGGGACACGATCAGGGTCGCGCCCGCAAACGTCCGTAATGCGCCCTCCAGCGCCTCGAGCGATGGAAGGTCGAGGTGGGTCGTCGGCTCGTCGAGGAGCAGGAGGTCGGGTCGATCCAGCACAAGCTTCGCGAGGGCCACCCGACGTCGCTCACCGCCGCTGAGCTGTCCAATACGCCTGTACGCCGCTTCCCCGGAGAACAAGAAGCGGCCCAGCACGGTGCGAACCTGCTCAGGAGACAGCCGCCGGTCGCCCAGGACCTCGTCGAGCACGGAGCGGTCGAGATCCAGCGTCTCCTCCGCGTGCTGCGCGAAATACCCGAGCCGCACGCCGGGCCCGGCCTCGACGATGCCGGAGGTCGGCGATTCGGCTCCCGTGATGATGCGCAGCAGCGTTGTCTTGCCGGTGCCGTTCGGACCGATGAGACCGACCTTCTCTCCGCGCCTGATCTCAAAGGAGACGTGGCGCAGCACCTCGATGCTCCCAAACCGCTTCGTCAGGTTTCGGACTCGCACCACGATCTGCGGACCGCGGCGCGGGGCATCCAACCGGAACGACAGGGTCCGTGCGGTCCTGGGCGCTTCGATCGGCTGGAGCCTGGCAAGGCGCTTCTCGCGGGACTTCGCCTGTCTCGCGTTCTGGCCCGCGTGGTTTCGGCGAATGTACTCCTTGAGCGCCTCGATTTCTTCCCGCTGGCGCTCGAAGGCCTCTTGCTGGCGCGCTTGCCGTGCGACCCGCTCCGTTGCGTAATAGGAGTAATTGCCCTGGTACTCGTCGATTCGGCCGCCGTCCAGTTCGAGCGTACGCGTCGTGACGGCGTCGAGCAGGTACCGGTCGTGGCTGACGAGGAGCACTGCCCCACGGTACTGCTGGAGAAACCCCTGGAGCCACTCTAGCGCCTCAAGATCCAGATGGTTTGTCGGCTCGTCGAGCAGCAGCAGGTCGGGCGCCGCGAGCAGGAGGCGCGCCAGCGCCGCCCGCGATCGCTCCCCGCCGCTCATCGAGGCGAGGGATTGACGATGCTGGGCCTCGCGGAACCCCAGGCCAGCGAGCGTCCGGCGGATCTCCGCCTCATACGTGAATCCGCCCGTCGCCTCGAAGCGATCCCTTAGGCGGCCATACTCCTCCAGCGCCTCGGCCAGGAGCACCTCGTTCCCGTGCACCTCGGGGACGGCCAGCCGCGCCTCGGCTTCGGAGAGACGGCGTTCGATGTTCCGAAGTCCCGCAAACGCCGAGGCCGCCTCGTCCCACAGCGTCTGTCCGTCACCCTGGTTCGAGAGTTGCGCGAGGTAGCCGACGCCCGCCCCGGACCGCACCGCCACTGTCCCGGCATCGGGTGTGTCGAGCCCAGCCAGCAGCCGAAGGAGCGTCGTCTTGCCGGCGCCGTTCCGGCCGACGAGGCCCACCTTGTGGCCCGGCTCCATGGCAAACGACACGCCGGCGAGCACGGCCGAATCGCCGTATGCCTTGGTCAGGTTGGATACGGTCACGAGCGGCATGATGCCCGGGTCCTATCGCATGCGTTCGGGTCTGCACGGAACACATGTCGCAAACCCGGTCGAGTGTACTCGCCGCGTGCTCCGAGTGTCAAGTGCCGGAACCTCAAGGCTGATGCTCGCGTCCCCACTCGAGCGGGCGTTCTTGCAGCAACTCCACGACGTGGGGCAGCATTGGCAAGATGACGTCCATCCACTCGCGCACGCCCCGGGGGCTGCCCGGCAGATTGACAATGAGCGTGCGGCCCCGAATGCCGGCGACGGCGCGGGAGAGCATCGCAAGCGGTGACCGCGCGGCGGTCGCGATCCGCGCCGCCTCGGGAATTCCGGGTACCTGGCGCTCGATCACCCGCAGCGTGGCCTCAGGGGTGACGTCGCGCGGTGCCAGGCCGCTGCCGCCCGTCGTCAGCACAAGGTCCACCTGCAGCGTGTCGACCATGTCGGAGAGAGTTCTGGAGATCGTCTCGAGGTCGTCCGGCACGGTGACGTGGGCGACGACGTCCGCCCCGTGCGCGGCAAGGGTCTGGGCCAGGTACTGCCCGCTCTCGTTCTTCCCGGCACCCCGGCTCACCCGCTCACTCGCGGTGAGCACGCCGCAGCGCACGCCGCGCAACCGCTTCTCTTCGCTCATTCGGCGCCTCCCTCACCCAAGACCTGCAGCCCACGCGACGTACAGCAACGGCCGCGGGGCACGCCGCCAGGGCGCTCGGACGGCACATCGTCTCAGCGACGGCTCGGTGTCTCGCGCTCGCCCGCGCGCGCGTACGTCCCGGACTTGCCCCCGGTTTTCCGCACGAGCCGAATGCGGTGAATCACCATGCCGCGGTCGACAGCCTTCAGCATGTCGTAGACCGTCAGACCGGCCGCCGCCACCGCGACCAGCGCTTCCATTTCAGCCCCGGTGCGCCCGATCGTGCGGACCCGCGCCTCGATGTGAATGCGCGACCGCCGCACATCCGGTACCAGGTCCACGGACACCCCGGTCAATGGGATGGCGTGACACAGCGGCACGAGCTCCCACGTGCGCTTGGCAGCGGCGATCGCGGCCACCTGTGCGACGGCGAGTACGTCGCCCTTGCGGGCCGTCCCGGTGGTCACCGCACGCAGGGCGGCGCGGTTCATCCCCACCTCGCCCCGTGCCACCGCCTCGCGAACGGTCTCCGCCTTGTCACCCACATCGACCATGCGGGCGCGGCCGCGCGCGTCGAGATGAGAGAGCCCGCCGGCACGGCGCCGAGCCGCCGGTCGCGAGCCCGGCCGGGCCGTCACGAGGGAAACAGGTGGACGTCGACGACAGTGCCTTCGTCCACCGCCTTCTGCCCAGCAGGCACGACGATGATGCCGTCCGCGCGTGTCATCGTCGTGATGATGCCGGACTTGCCGAGCACCGGCACCGCCCACAGTGTCTCGCCGCGGGTCGCGAGGTGAACGCGGATGTGGTCTTCCCGGACTCCGTCGGAAGGAATCCGCCGGTCCGTCTTCGCCCGTACGACGCGGCCGAATGGACGAGGCGCTTCCTCGCCGGCCAGGCCGCGGAGCAGGTCGCGGACGAACACGTCGAAGATGACCATGCCGCTCACGGGATTGCCCGGCAACCCGACGATGGGCGTCCCGTCCACGACCGCGAGAATCGTCGGTTTGCCGGGTTTGATGTTGACGCCGTGCACGATGACGCCCGGTGCCCCGAGTTCGCCGATGGCGCGGGCGACCGCATCCTTCTCGCCAACCGACGTGCCGCCGCTGACGAGCAGCAGGTCGCACGACGTCCGCGCAGCCGCCAGCGTCCGGAAGAGCACGTCGTACGTGTCGCCGACGATCCCGTACGACCGCGGCTCGCCGCCTCCTTGCCGGACCAGCGCGCCGATCGCGTACGTGTTCGCGTCCCGCACCTGCCCGGAACCGGGACGGCTGGACGGTGGGACGATCTCGTCGCCGGTCGCCACGATCGCGACGAGGGGCCGGGCAAACACCTCGACGTCCGTGACCCCGATCGCTGCCAGGAGGCCCACGTCCTGTGGTCGAAGGCGCGTGCCGGGCCGGAGTGCGACATCACCCGCCCGAACGTCCTCGGCGCGGCGAAGAATGTTGTCGCCCGGCCGCACCTGACGCCGGGCCGCAACGCGCCTGTCGTCGCGAACCTCAACGTCCTCGAGCATCACGACCGCGTCCGCCCCCGGCGGGATCATGCCACCCGTGGGGACCTGCGCGGCCGTTCCAGGAGCCACGATGACGCTCGCGGCCTCGCCCATGAGGACTTCGCCCACCAACACGAGCTGCACCGGAGCCGCCTCCCGGGCCGTGGAAACGTCTTGGGCGCGTACCGCGTACCCGTCCACCGTGGACCGATCGAACCCGGGAACGTCCTCCGGAGCCACCGCCTCCCGGGCGAGAACGCGGCCGAGCGCGCCCTCGAGCGCCACGCGCTCGGGTCCCCGGGGACGAGGGGTGTACCGGCGAGCGAACCGAAGCTTGGCCTCTTCGGGTGTGATTAGAGAAGACGGACCTGGCATGGCAAGTCCCAGTATAACACAGGCCTTCGGCCGGGCGTCCCGGGCGAGATGATGGGAACGCACAGTGAAGAAGCCCGCCGCCCGGCGTGTCTCGCGCTCCGCTCCCGAACAGGGTGTCGCGGTGCCGCCCGGTGCCGCCGCGGCTTCCGGACGCCCCACGCATCTTCGCGGTCAACGGAACAACTCAACGTGCCGAAACGGTGCCGTGCGTGACTGCTTGGATTCTCTCGGTTGCTCCCGGGGGTCGGCCATGGACAGGAGAGCACGCTCAGCCTCTGCCACGAACAGCGTCGACGTGCTGCGGTCGGCGCTGAAGAGCCAGTATCACGCCAGTCTTGCGATGCTGCGAGCAGCCATCAAGCGATGTCCTGACGACCTGTGGATCGGCAGCGACAGTCACGCCAACCCGATTTGGCGGATCGTGTACCACACGCTCTACTACACGCATCTGTATCTCCAGCCGAACAACTGGACATTTCGTCCTTGGGCGCATCACCAGCAGGGGATACAGCGCATGAACGAACCCCTGAAAACAGGGCGACCATACACGAAGACCGAGATGCCCGCCTATTGGAGCATCTGCGAAGCGATGATCGACGATGCCGTGGATGCGCTCGATCTTTGTGACCCACAGAGCGGGTTCAGTTGGTACAAGGTTCCCAAGATGGAGCTCCAGATCATCAACGTTCGCCACATTCAGTACCATCAAGCGCAGCTCGCCGATCGTCTCCGGGCGGCGACCGGTGCCGGTGTCGGGTCGCGGGGGCGCGCCGGCGCGCGACCGCGCGTTCTGGCCTTAGGGGTGTCCGATCACCTGTGCACCGCCGAAACTGCGGAGACCGTCCGACCGTTCACTCGTCCCACAGAGGCGCATGACGGCGTGAATGGTTCGGTCCGTGGCATAGGCCAGGTATTTACGCAGGATCTCGATGACTGTGTCAATTGCAATTACCGCTGATCCTCCCCGCGGGTAGCCCAACTGCGGCTGAACGGAGCAGGCGTCACGCCATCGATGCGGTCGCACTCGTCAGGTCCCTTTACCCTGATATTTCGCGCTGAGAGTGTTGGCTCGGGAGGCGGTGCGCGATGAGCCGCGCGTCAGGTTCGCCGATGAATGTCTCGCATCGGGCGCTGCTCTTGTTAGAAGTCTCCGCTGAGCAACTTCTTTAGTTCCGGAACGGGCAGGCCAGACTTTTCGACTAACATTCCGAGTTCCTTGGCGAGCTCTTCCATTTCATCACCCGCCTGGGAGACATGCCACACGCCTCCTACTTCCACGAATTTTGATGGGAGTGCCATCCGCAGCGCCCTCATAAGCACGAATCGCGGGATGTACCTAACAACGTATGTACTTCTCGGAATGACTTGGAGACCGAGAGCCTCGAGCACATCAAGCGTTTCACGCATAGCGTCTATCATGAGTCCGAGGTCGGCGTCAGATTTCACAAGGGCCTTTACATCAAGGTGATACTTCATAAGGGGCATGGCGAAACATGGAACAAGTGCTGCGTGCGCAGACTGCCAGTCAGGCATCTTCCTGGATATCGCGGCACATAACCCAGCGTGGCGAAGGATCGCCACGAGTCGTTTCAGCCTTGGAGTGATGGAGCCGTCGAGCTCTCCGAAAGGTGCGGCAAACCATCTTGACTTGGGGATAATGGCACGTATGGTATCGCCTTCTCGTCTTCCTCCCGCGAACCCAAATCCCAGCATCACGCGTTGCTTGTCCAGTCGTTCCGTATATTCTTTCGGACCTAAGGGATTGTTGATCATGAATACGATGTTTGGCGATGCGTTTTGCGCCAGAATTGGCAACAGGTCATACACCTGATTCTTTCGCACCACGACGAGTATGTAGTCGTAGTAGTCTGTCGGTTGAAGGACATCAACGACTGGAAGACGCGTAACGCTTCTTGTGCGTCTGAACTGATCCTCGATGATGATTCCCTTGTCGTTGATTTCCTTGAATCGTGTTCCGCGGGCAAGTAGCGTGACATTGAATCCCGCGTTGTGCAAGCCAACTGCGCAGACTGACCCGTTCACACCCGCTCCCACGACAAGGATTCTGGAAGGGTCAATGGCCATTCGCTCCCACCCTCGACAACCTCATGTGCTCCCAGCGGGATTCGAACCCGGGGTTCACAGTTGAAGCCTTATGTCCTCGGCCGGACCAGACGATAGGAGCGTATGAGGCGACATCTTTCGCGTGTCGTAGCACGGTTCGCGCGGCCCGCCGTGCGGCAGGCGGCCGCAGCCGGCATCGCGGCCCGCAACGCGGCGGGGCGCGCGCGAACGCGATGCCGCTGTCGTACGGCACGTTCAACCACTTGTGCGCGCCCGCGGCCCGGGAATCCGCGCCGTCCACTCCACGCGTTAGGTGGGACAGGTTCGGCGCCGCCCGACCGCCTCGAGAAGGCTGACGTGGAGTTTCTTCTCCAACACGATTGTCGTGTCGACACACAGATAAGTTAGATCACGTTAAGCTCGACGAGGCGCCGTCCTTCGACGATGCGCGTGAACGCAAGCGGGGTCAGGTCGAGGCTTCGGTATCGTCTCTCCACGATCAACTCGGCCAGACCGCGCCCGACCGCAGGCGACTGTTGCAGGCCGTGACCACTGAAGCCGTTTGCGAAGAACACGTTCGCCAAGGATGGATGGGGCCCCACGATGCCGTTGTGATCGAAGATGTTCATCTCGTAGTACCCTGCCCAGCTTTTGAGCACCTTCACAGCGTCGAACGGGCGGACCCGCGACGCCAGCACGGGCCAGATCACATCATAGAACAAGCGGCCGTCGACTTCGAGCGGGGCGTCGTCAGGATCCTCGGCACCCTCCGCGGGAGACCACCCGCATAGGAAATTCGGACCGTCGGCCCGGAACCACACCCCGGACGGATCGATCACCAGTGGGCATCCGGGCACGGGCTCCCGGCACGTGATCATGAAGACGCATCGCTTGCGCGCGCGGACGGGCAGGTCCACGTCCAGCATCGCAGCGACCGCCGCCGCCCATGGCCCCGCGGCGTTGACGACAACGTCGCACGGCACTGTCGAGCCCCCGGCCGTGACGACGGCGCGCACCTGCGGGCCTGCCCGGACGAAACCGGTCGCTTCCGCGGTGACATAGCCTACGCCGAGCGACTGCGCCTTGCGGCGAAAAGCTTGGAGCAGCGCGTACCCGTCGAACCATCCCTCGCCGGAGAGCCCCAGCGACCCGGCCGAAATCCTCTCGGTCCTCAGCCAGGGGAACCGCGCGGCGAGGGTCGTCGGATCGAGCAGCACGACCTCGATCCCGTGTTGCCGCTGAAGACGGTGGTTTCGTTCGAGCACGGATACCCCGGCCGGCGTCGCGAGGAACAGATATCCAGGTTCGCACAGACCGATGTCCGGCGTCTCGTCGCCCACGGCGAGGCGCGCGCCGACATCGCGCAGAAACTCGATGCCGAAGCGGGAGATCTCGATGTTGACCGCGGTCGAAAACTGCTGCCGGATCGCGCTCGCGGAGAGGGCGGACGACGCTCTCTGGTACGTCGGGTCGCGCTCCATGACGACCACTTCGCCCGCAAAGCCCGGGTGGCTCGCCAGGAAGTAGGCGACCGAACTGCCGATCACTCCCCCGCCCACGACGACGACCCGCTGTGCCATCCTCCGTCCCTCCACCGGATCCGCTCGGTGCGTACCCTGGCACGCGGCGCCGTGGGGCCGCTTTGGCCGCCCCGTCAGATGTCCATCACGCTGTCCAGGCCGCCCCCTCGGGCGCGCAACCGCCGGGTCGCTAGCCGATGAGCCCCATCTCCTTCCCCACCTTTGCGCACACGTCCAGCGCCCGGGAGAGATCGTCGTGCGTGTGACCTGCGGTCACGATGGTGCGGACGCGGGCCTTGCCGCGGGGAACCGTCGGGTACGCGATACCGAGCGCGAACACGCCCTCGTCGAACAGGCGGTCCGAAAAGCGCATCGTCTCGGCCTCTCCCCCGATCATGATCGGCGTGATTGGGGTCTCGCTCACGCCCGTATCGAACCCCAGTTGAGAGAGCCCCGCCTTGAAGAGCCGCGTGTTCTCCCACAGCCGCGCGATGACGCCGTCGTCGCTCTCGATCAGGTCCAGGGCGGCGATCGCGGTCGCCGCAACCGACGGGGGCTGCGACGTGCTGAACAGGAGCGGCCGCGCACGCTGCATGAGGAACTCGATCAGCGACCGCCGGCCGGCCACGTATCCGCCGAGACACGCCCACGCCTTGCTGAGCGTGCCGACCTGCACGTCCACTTGGCCGTGCAGGCCGAAGTGCTCGACGGTCCCGCGACCGCCAGCGCCCATCACGCCGCTGGCATGCGCGTCGTCCACCATCATGATCGCGCCGAACTCGCGGGCAAGGGCACACAGTTGGGGCAGCGGCGCCACGTCACCATCCATGCTAAACACGCCGTCGGTGATCAAGAGGACGCGCCGCGCGCCGCGCACCTCCTCGAGGCATCTTTGGGCCGCCGCGACATCCTTGTGGGGAAAGATCTTGCGGTCGGCCCCGCTCAGCCGGCAGCCGTCGATGATGCTCGCGTGATTGAGTTCGTCGCTGACGACGACGTCGCCCTTGCCGAGGATCGCGGACACGGTCCCGGCGTTGGCGGTGAATCCCGACTGGAACAGGAGCGCCGCCTCGGTGCGCTTGAACGCGGCGAGCCGGCGTTCCAGCTCGCCATGGATCGCCATGTTGCCTGCAATAGTTCGCACGGCGCCGGAGCCAACCCCTTCGGTGTCGATGGCGCGCTGCGCGGCCGCGCGCAGCGCCGGATGGTTGGCCAGTCCCAGGTAGTTGTTGGAACACAGATTGATGACGCGACGGCCGTCGTACTCACACACCGGCGCCTGTGCTCCCCGGAGCTCGCGCGGCCACCGGTACAGCCCGCGCGCCCGAAGGTCTTGCAGCTCCTCGTCGAGAAACGCCAGTGGGTCCCTCACACTCATCGCCTCCTGCGATGCCGTCCCGCCGTGGGCCCCGCGTCAGGGCGGCGGGGCCACCGCGGTCAGGATCTTGCGGTAGTCGTCCAGGCTGGCGCGTGCGCTTCTGTCGGACGTCTCCATCATATACACGGTCAGCGCGGCCGTCCGGGCGACCGCCTCTGGGAGATCCCGAACGTTGGGATCCAACGCCAGAATCGCGTTCAAATCGTAGCACCGGGCCGCCTGGTGGAGGAGCCGCAAGAACTCGAACTCCTGCGCCAGCGTTTCTGGCACGGCGGGTTGCCGGCGAAACTCCCGGTAGAACGATTGTCCTCCCTGATCCGACGGCGTGACGTCCGCCTCCAGGCGCTCCACCGCGGCGCGCTCGGCCGCGGTGTCCACCGCACGGTCGGGATTGTAGGCAATCTCGCACGCACCATCCGCCGCCCTGCCAATCAACACCCGCGCCACGAACGTCTCGACCGGAAGTGCCTGCAGGATGGTCCGATCCAGCGGATCGTGGCGCACCAACATCAGGGCCGACACCGGGATACCCTCCATCGGATGGGTCACGACATGTCCGGCGAGCGGGTAGGCCGCGACGTCCAATATCGCGCGAGCCCCGTCGAATGCCGTGAGGCGGGCCAACCACCGGCGCACGTCGTCGCGGGACGCACCCAACTCTGACTCCACCGTCCAGGGCGCGCCCTCGCCGGCGTCCGCCGCCGCCCGCAGCACCGCATCCGCAAGATTGTCAAGCTCGGCGGCGCGAGTATCGAGCCGTTCCGGCGCGACGTCGGGGACGTTCTCGAATCGAGCCCGCAGCAACCCCGCGGCAAGCCTCGGGACTCCGGCGATCAGCCCCGTTCTCGCATAGCTCGCTTTCTCGGCCGGGTACGCGTAGGCCTCGATTGGCTTCGCCAGATCGAGTGCGGCGACGGGGACCTCGATCTCCGCGCTGCCGAGATCGAGACCGCGAACCTGCCCGGATGCCCCACGGTGCTCCTCCAGCCAGCGGTAGACACGGTGGCCCCGCATCACGCGCCCGTTCGTCGGCCTTATCTCGAATGGCACGATGCGCCGCCCGTCCCTCATCGCGAGCGTATACCGGACATGTACCCAGTCGTCGGAGTAAACTCGGGCATCGGCGCCCCGAGAGAGGAAGCCGTACGCGAGGGTGGACTTCCCGATCCCGGTGGGCCCGAGGTAGAGCACTCCGCGGCCGCGCTGCGCCGCACACGCGCCGCGTAGCGTGTGGATTCCGTAATCCTGGGCCAGCACATGGCCGACCGCACCGAGAACCGAGCCCCGGAGCTGGTCGTAGTATGACGTATTGAACAGAATGATCGTATCCGTACGCCGGCTATAGTAGACGGCCTCGGGTTGATCCGCGACGCCCGAGAGCGCGTATACGACTATCCTGGGGGCGTACGGTGGCGTGAGCTCCGTCAGGCGGCGCCACCCCTCCGGGTCGTACCAGTTTGCGGTCCAGAACTCCTGGAGATGCGGTGAATCCGTGATGAGGCGCACTCGCACGCCGTGGATGATGGCATCGCGGATCCAGACCGGTCCCGTTCCGGCGCGGCGAACGACGTGCTCCACTCCCGCGCTCACCAGTTCGTCACGGCGCCCCTCGATGCGGTCGATGACGTTGTCGCGCACGGCGGTCGGGCTCTTCGCCTCGGTGATGGCATTTCCAGTCCCGATCGGGGTGCCCGGCCATTCCGTCGCTTTCGGACCGGGAGCGGCGGGAAACGTGAACAACTCTACCAACAAAGACCTCCGAACGATGTCTGGTACGGTCCCCGTGCGAGCGCCCGGACCCTGGGTATCTTCGGATCGGCGCGAGACGCCCCCTGCCACTGCAGAGAGGTATCCGGTGATGATACTATTGCAGGAAAGAGCGTCCGGGGAATCCGCGGGCCTCCACGGGCGAGGTCGCGTTTCGCGAGGCGTGGAGGCGGCGCGAGGTTACATTTCCGTGACACTATTGTGACGATCGGCTCACAGCCGAGCGTCAATCTGGGGCGGGGTCGTGTGAAAGAACACCAAAAACAACGCAGAACAATGGCGCGGCCCGGAGGTCCGACCGTGACCGAGGCGCATGCAAGTGACAAGACCGGCGCCCTGACCACCAAACCGGAACGGCCGGTCGGTGGTCGTATCCTTGTGGTCGATGATGAACCGCATATCGTGGAACTCGTGCGCTACAATCTAGTCCACGAGGGGTACGACGTCGTCGTCGCCTACGACGGCCACGAGGCGCTTGAAAAGGCCCGAACGACATCGCCCAATCTCGTGGTGCTGGACTTGATGCTTCCCTATGTGGACGGACTCGAGGTCTGCCGGGCCCTGCGGCGCGAGTCGTCCGTGCCGATCCTGATGCTGACCGCGAAAGACACGGAACAGGACCGCGTGCTCGGCCTGGAGCTGGGCGCCGACGACTACGTCACCAAACCCTTCAGCCCGCGAGAGCTCGTTGCCAGGGTGCGGGCAATCCTCCGCCGGACGAGCCGAAACACGTCTCCGTCCGAGGCGCCGGTGGCGGTCGGAGGGCTCGTCCTCGATCCCTCGACGCACGAGGTGCGCCTGCGCGACCGCCTGATCGACCTCACCACGAAGGAATTCGATCTTCTGCGCCTGCTGATGAGCCACCCGAACCAGGTGTTTACGCGCGACTTCCTGCTCGAGCACATTTGGGGATACGAGTATTTCGGCAGCACCCGCACCGTCGACATGCACATCAGCCGGCTTCGGGAGAAGATCGAGGACGATCCCATCGCTCCAACCTACGTCGTGACCGTGCGCGGCGTCGGGTACAAGTTCAAGAAGGACCCCGGATGAGGTCGGGGCTGCGCTGGAAGCTCACCAGCAGCTACCTGCTGGTCGTCCTGTTCTCGCTGGCCGTTGCCGCCGCGGTCCTGATTCCGGCGATCACACAATTCTACCTCACGGCCTACCAGCACGATGTCCTCAACCAGGCGCGCATGGTGGCGCGCATGCTGGAGACACCTCAAGCCCAGCGCGCGAGCCTGTCGCGTCTCGACCAGCTCGCGGCCCGCTTCGCGTGGCGGGACGGAGTCTACATCGGGGTGCGGGACGCGCAAGGGCATCCGCTCCCCACGAGCCAGTGGGACACGTCCGGGTCCGTGGAGCCTGAGGTCGCATCGGCCGTACGAGGAGAGCCGGCGGCGTCGGTTCGGTACGACGCGCCGCGGCAGGAAGCGCGCGTCTTTGCCGCCGCACCGATCATGAATCAGTCCAACGTCCGCGGCGTCGTACAGGTCAGCGTGCCGCGCATCTGGGTAGACCGCGCGCTGCGCCCGGCATGGTGGGCGCTCAGCGTCGCGCTAGTACTTGGAGGAGTGGGAGCATGGATCGTCGGCGCCTGGCGGGCGCGGGCGCTCTCGTGGCCAGTGCTCGAGCTTGCGCGGGCGGCCGAGAGCCTCGCGGCTGGTGATCTGGCCAGGCGCGTGGACGTGAAAGGCCGGGACGAGATCGCGCTGCTTGCCAGCTCGTTCAACGCCATGGGCTCGGAACTGCGGCAGAAACTTGCTGCCGTCAGCGAGGAGCGCAGCAAGGTCGAAGCGATCATCTCGAGCATGAACGACGCGGTCGTGGCCGTGGACGCCCAGAGCAGCGTCCTGCTCGTGAACCGGGCCGCGGCCGATCTGTTGGAACTCGGCCCGCAGGCGCGCGGGCAGTCGCTCGGGGCCGTGCTCGGCGACCACCCGCTGTGCCGCTGCATTGACACGACGGCCACGCGCGGGGAGGAGATCGTCGAGGAGGTGAGCCTCGGGCCGGCCAACGATCGCCTGCTTGAGGTACACGCGACGCCGCTCCGCCGCGCGGATGGCGTCGCCGCGGGGGCCGTTGCAGTGGTCCGGGACGTCACCGTCATTCGCCAGACGGAGCGGCTACGGCGTCAGCTCACCGCCAACGTCTCGCACGAGCTGCGGACGCCGCTGACCTCCATCAAGGGATTCGCCGAGACGCTGCTCGAGGGCGCCATGGTGGACAAGGACGCATGCCGCCGGTTCTTGACCATCATCGACAACGAGGCCGCCCGGCTGATGAAGCTCGTGGACGACCTCATGGACCTGTCACGCCTGGAGTCCCACGCGGTCGCGATGGAGGCCGCACCCGTGCGACTCGATCACCTCGTCGGAGAGGCCTGCGGCCGCCTGCGGCCGCAAGCGGAGCGTCGCCGGATTGCGCTCCATCCGACCACGCTCGCGCCGGAGACGGTGATGGCCGACCATGATCGCATCCTGCAAGTGCTGACCAACCTGCTCGACAACGCGATCAAGTTCACGCCGGAGGGCGGATCGGTCGAGGTCTCGGTGGGCCGGGACAACGGCAGCGTGACCATCACCGTGGCCGACTCCGGCCGCGGCATTCCGGAGGAGCACGTGCCGCGGATCTTCGACCGATTCTACCGGGTCGAACGCTCGCGC
>DASPUZ010000111.1:0-4652 GCA_035622635.1 bacterium
CGGTATTCAGAACGCGGGTCCTTCCGACCATCTGGTCAGACTACTTTTGGGTATGACCGCGAAAAACTACTGACAGTAGGAAATATCCAAAGAACGACGAGAATCTCGCTGTGATATTCATATCTCAAGTTGCCATCGCTAGTACCGCATCAGCAAACTCACGAAGCCGCACGTTCCTCGAGTTGCTGTACGCTCTCGCAACCCGGCTAGGTCCATGTGCGCGACGTAAGCAACGATCACGCCCACCTTCAATCACAGTCGTCACCATCCTCCGTTGACGTGCGCCAGTCCGGCCAGAAAGAGCCCCAGAATGAGAAGCCCCAGAACCACGCCCACCACGATGATCCAGGGATTCTTCGGTATCATCGCACCATCACCACCTTGTACCAAATGCGTCTCAGCTTCCATCTCACGGTGCCGGCACAGAACGGCAGTGTAGCGCCTCGGTCAAGACGAGCATACCCCACACGCGTTTCGGTGGCGCATCGGGTTACGACCTGATTGTGGTGTAGGCACTATTGACGGGCCACAGAACCGAATAGGGTCGAGAACGCACAAACATCAGGTCTTCGCCGGATACCTACGGCACTCGCTGAGCCCACATACTCATCCTAATCTACCGAGAAAGATGTTCTCTCGGTTGGCCTGGAGAGAACCGATGAGTGCCGGATCCCCGCCAAAGACGTTCTTCCTTGCCGCCGCAATAGATGGGCGCCTACGCCTCCACGGCCTGCCGGCGTCGGGCCCGTGGGACCTTGGCCGCTTAGTGTATCGGACCGATCGGGAAACAGACCTCTCGGCCTGGAGTGGAAGATGGGTCGTAAGGACAACTGACGAACTGGATCACGTCCTCGGCGTGTCGCACGGTATCCCGGCCCCGATTACCCTGTACGTCAGTTACGCGCTCCTTAGCCACGCATATGCGAAATGGGAGGGCAGCGGGTTATGAGCGCGGAACAAAGGCGCTGCCCAGTCGTCGGCGCGGTGGGATCGGGTCGGCGCCTGGCCCATGATCCCCAGGGGCAGGAATGATCGGGCGCCGCAACTGGATCCCTCGTCGACACGATCCAACTCACGGGGAACTAGCCTGCTCATCTCTCTGAAGGTGAGCGCCGCTTGAGTTTTGGTCCGCCGCCGGCGGCCGCAGCAGCGCTGGAAGTTGCCCGGCGACTGCCAGTCTCGTATCGACAATATACCGATGATCTCCGCTGGCTTCGAGCCCAGCGTATTGGGCGTGTGCCTCAAACACGGCAAGGAGGTGTCGACCACCGGCTTGGATGTGCACGCACGCTATATCCATGGCTGGGGAACGTGCTGTTCTTGGCGCTTGTCCTGGTATATGGAATCTGGACGAAGCACGGCCCGGTTCCTTTGTGGTTCTGGGCATGCTGCGTGGAGCTGGTCGCCGTCCTTGCTGCTACCGCGCTCTTGACATCGCCAGCCCAAGCGCGCGCTCGGATCCGGCTCACTATGTACGTAATGTCACGGCGCTTTGTCTACTCTTCCCCGTCGCGGCCATCCCACGAACCGCACGGCCGCAAACGTTGTTTCTTCTCAGCGCGATCATCTTCACGATGGGCCTCCGGACGACGGTTGAGGGTCGCAGACGCGGTGAACCGCCAGCTGGGACGGCATCGGGAGTCGGCTGAGAACAGCGGGTGAGAGGTGTGACTGTTAACGAAGATGAAAACTCATGCGATATGGACCAGTCACTCTTTTGGACTCGTGCCAGCGCAATAGCATGGGATCTGATCCAGACCTTCCTAGCCCAACGACACGTGGAAACCGAGGTTTTGGACTACAAGGGGATCCCCGCCACTGAAAGAGGTCGGGATCATGCATTGCAAGAGATCGTGGAGACCATTGCCGCCATGGCGAACACGGATAGCGGTATTGTGCTGTGTGGTGTCCACCCGCACACGATCGACAAGACCCGACCCGGTCACGTAGTCGGTCTGCAGCAACGAGATATTGACGGCCTCAAAGATAAGTGCCGCAGCCACTTGCAACCACCATTCGTTCCCGAGACCATATCAGTTCGCATTGCAGACTCCCCCGAAGATCGGTATGTGGTGGTGGTTCGGCTCAATCCTGAGACCGTCTACCGTCCTGTCGTAGTGCGCGACAAAGGGGTCTTTGTACGGATTGGTGATAGCACGAAGTCCGCGGATCTTTACCGCCTCCGACAGTTGTTCTCAGAATCGGGCTTCGGAACCGCGGTTCGATTCCCAACCGCCTGAGCGCGTTAATCCTGGGCCAGTACGATCGGAAGAGGAAGCTTATCTATGCCGGCCTGGCAGGGAGCGACCTCTCGCTCGACACCCGGAAGACCATGGACGATGGTACCTTGATGGGGATCTCTTCCATGGTGTCCGTACTGGTTCTGCTGAGTGTTGCTGGTAAGCGGAGCGCTCCGATCACTCGCCGAGCGGCCCGTAAGTTCGATGACGTATTTTACGTGGGCATCGTAAGATGACGAGTGGGTGCTGGCTTTCGGAGTTCGTGCCTGGTATGCTCTTGGGGCGGGAGGTAAGGGTCACTCACAAGGGTACCTACCCGCAGTCGATCGGTGGAAATAGCGCGCGAGCGGGCCCTCCCCTTGCATCCGTTGGTTTGTGCGCAACTGCGAACCGCGGACGTTCCGCGAGATAGCGCATGAAGGACCGTCCGGCGCTCATCATAACCGCCACCACGGTCGCCATCCATCTAGGGGTGGCCGGACGTTACGACCTCTTCCGCGACGAGTTATATTTCATCGTCTGTGGCCGCCATCCGGCGTTCGGCTACGTCGATCAGCCACCACTCGTACCGTTACTCGCCGCGGCCGGCGCGACCTTCGGGCTCCAAGCCGCAGTGGTTCGGCTGCCGGCGGTCGCGGCAGCTGCGGCTCTGGTGTGGCTCGTTGTGGCCTTCACGCGGCTCCTTGGTGGTGGCGAGGCGGCGGCTTGGCTGGTCGGGATCGCGGCGGCTGCCGCGCCGATGCTGATGGGGCTGACGGCAACCCTCAACACAACCACGTTCGAGCCGCTGGCCTGGACGTTGATTGCATACGCGCTCGCACGTGCCGTCGTGCTCGACGACCGCCGAGCATTGGTCTGGGCCGGCGTGGTGGCCGGGGTCGCGCTCGAGGCGAGGTACGCGATTCCCCTGTGGCTGCTCGCGCTGAGCGTCGGCATTGCGCTGACAGGTCCCCGCCGGCTCTTGGCGTGGCGCGAATTGTGGCTGGGGGTCGGTCTCTCGGCCATCCTCGGGCTGCCGTCGCTGATCTGGCAGGCGCTCAACGGCTGGCCGTTCATCGAGCTCATGCGCAATGCCAGCATGAAGAACGTGCATCCCGGGGCGCTCGTGTTCACACTTCACCAGGTCGCGGTCATGAACCCAGCCTCGGCTCCGCTCTGGATCACCGGTCTGATCGCGCCGTTCTTGCTGCGCGAGTTGCGCGTCATGCGCTTCCTGCCAATCGCCTTTGCGCTGACCGCGCTGGCGACGGTCGCTGCTGGCGGCAAAGACTATTATCTCGCGCCCGCCTACCCGCCATTCCTCGTGTTGGGCGGCATTGCGCTTGCACAGGCGCTACGTCCGGCTGCGGTGCGCGCGGCGTACATCGCCTTGATCGTCGCCCTCGGCGCGATCACAGCACCGCTTGCGTTGCCGCTCCTCGATCCACCAGCCTTGGTCGCCTACACGCGTACGATGCATTTGGCGCCCAGACCGCAGGAGCGCAGCCAGCTCGGTACGCTGCTACCGCCGACTTTTGCCGACATGCTGGGGTGGCACGACTTTGTGGCAGAGGTCGCGGCCGCGTACGCAGGCATCCCAATCGCGCAACGCGCCAAGACGTCCATCCTCGTCGCGAACTACGGCGAAGCGGCTGCGCTCGATCTCTATGGAAGTTCCGACGGGCTGCCGCCAGCGCTCAGCGGGCAGAACCAGTACGGATTGTGGGGCCTGCGCGGACAATCGCCGCTCGACGTGTTGCTTGTCACGCGCGGTGACGTAGAGTGGCTTCGGCCCCACTGCGTCGAACTGCTGGCGTTGGGTCGAACTTGGTCCCGCTACGTGCTACCTTTCGAGAACAGTAATGCGATCGTTTGGTGTCGCGGCCTGCATCCGTCGCTTGCAGAATTATGGGCGCGGATCCGTTTTGTTGAGTGAGGCGTCGCAAGGGGCATCGGGAGGAAGCTCGTGAGAATTCGTGCCATTCCCGAAACCAGAATCATTTGTCATCGTATTAGGAGAATGGGCTACTAAGCCTGCTCTTGTTCACTGCAGCGCAGGCATGGACCGGATAAGTAGTGCGATTGGATGTATCATCCGGCATCAGCTATCTCGGGGTCGGTACGTCGGAAATCCTCCACAACGCTTCCTCCTTTGGGCTACGCGCAACCGCTGTGGCAGACGTTCCGAGCGCCTTTATAGTATGGCGAACGAGCTGGAAGCGCAGGATCACAGCGATGCCCGCTCACACCAGCGAACCGCGTGCTAAAGTATCCCGGTCCCGCTGCCGAGACGGGAGGGGTGCGGACTGACCTACATCAGTCCGATCACGTTGCCCTGTTCGTCGATGTCGATCCGCTCCGCGGCAGGGTGTGACGGAAGCCCCGGCATGGTGCGCAGATCGCCACAGATTGGGTAAATGAAGCCCGCTCCCA
>DASPUZ010000112.1:0-18707 GCA_035622635.1 bacterium
GGCACCAAAAGGAAGCGCGGGTGCAGGCCCACATTCTCGTGTGCTTTCTCGCCTACGTCGTCTGGAAGACCCTGGCTCAGTGGTGTCACGCTGTCGGCTTGGGCGACGAACCGCGGAAGGTCTTCGCGGAACTCGAGCAGATCCGCCTTGTCGACGTCGTACTCCCCACCCGCACCGGCGTTGAGGTCCGCAAGCGGTGCGTCAGCCGCCCCACCGAACACCAGGCCATTCTCCTTCAGCGGCTGGGGCTCAGCCTGCCCACGCACCTGGAGGCGGTCACTTTGTAGTGAAGACTGGGCCCCATTTTTGTTGAAAAATAAGGAGTTTTGTCCTCCAACTGCGGAAGTTGGGCTAGTCCCCCCTCCTGGCGGACTTCCCGCTCCGGCGTCAAGCCTCAACTCGTGGGTAAGATTCTTGCCCTGCTCAAACTCCGTCAGGCTAGCGACTGTCGTTGCAACGATCTCGCCGAGCGCCTCCCAAGTCAAGTACCCCATGTGCGATGTCACGATGACTTTGGGAAATGTCAGCAGCCGCGCGAGCACGTCGTCCGTTAGCCCCTGCTCAGAGCGGTCGGAATAGAACACGCCCGATTCGCGTTCATACACGTCGAGTGCCACGCCCCCCAGGGCGTCGCGCTTGAGCGCTTCGATCAGCGCCGCAGTGTCGACCAGCGGTCCGCGGCTGGTGTTGATCAGAATTTGCGTCCGGCTGCATCTTCGCCAATCGTTGGGCATTTATCAAGTGGCGCGTCTCGGGCGTCAATGGCGCGTGCAGAGAGACCACGTGGCTCTCGGCCCAGTAGTTCATCGAGCGGCACGAACCAGCACGGTGCCTGCTGCGGGTCCGCGTGCGGATCGTAGGCGATCACTTTGCAACCAAAGCCGTTGGCAATCCCGGCGACCACCCGACCGATCTTCCCAAGGCCGACGATCCCGAAGATACGCCCGTTTAGCTGCGTGCCGATCAGACCCTCGACGTTGAAGTTTTCGTCGCGAGTGCCTGGTAGGCGCGCGGCACATGCCGAATGAGCGCGAGCGTCAGGGCAAAGACGAGTTCAGCCACCGCATGCGGCGTGTAGACGGGCACGTAAGCGGCCTTGAACCCCAGACGGGCGGCAGCGGCAAGGTCCAGGGTGTTGTAGCCCGCGCTCCGTAGCGCGTTCCGCCAGCAATTGCAGCGTGGCCGCACCCACAGGGTCGTTGAGGGAGGGAATCACCGCCGTGCAGCCCTCGGCCAAGGGCACGGTCGTCTCGTCCAGCGGCGCGGTGATGTAGACGATCTCGTGCATTCCGTCCCGATTCGCGTTGTCGAACGCCTTGCGCTCGAATCGCTGCACGCTGTACATGGCGGCTTTCACGCAGACACCTCCCCAATACCCTCCGCCTACCTCGTGAATTCCGGCCCATACAGTCGGGATGGTCATACGCGGGCGGATGTCGGGCTTCTCACCGATCCTTCGCAGTTGGGTTCCTCCACGGATCACTGCCCCTCAACACGATATTATCGCAGGGTCGAAGGCCCGAAAGCTGCCGTTCCGGGAGCCGTCTCTGGAGGAGCAGCGGTGACCGTGCGCGAGCATTTCACCCAGAGACGTCGCCCCCTTTCCTCCCGCCGAGGATACTTGTCTACGGGGGAGGCGGAACGGGTTTGTACGCAAGACCACCTCACCCCCCGAAGGCCCGCGGCCGGCTCGCGCCCCGGATGAGAGGTGCACTCACAAGATCGAGGGAGGAGGATTCCAACTCCCGCATCGAATGCCCAGCGCGGGAGTCAGTGACGTCGCCTCTGATGACAGCGCTCGTCCACGTCGTCCGACACAGCAACAGGCATCGGCAACAGCGCACTCGAGCGGGTGCCCGCGAATGACGCGAGCGAATCACGCCGCGGTGCAAACGCCGCGCCGCCTTGTCCGGGGTCTCTTGATCAGCATCGCGCTCAACGCGGCGATCCCGCTCATCCTCTACCGGCTCACCAAGCGCTACCTCACCGGGTCCGAGGTCATCGCGCTGAGCGTCGCCGCGCTGTTCCCGCTCGTGATGAGCATGGTCGACCTCATCAGGAGTCGAACGCTGGACCCGGTCGCCCTGCTCGTGCTGATGAGCATTGTGGTGAGCATGTTGGGTGTCGGCCTTGGCGGGAGCGCCAAACTGCTCCTGATTCGAGAATCCCTGTTTACGGGTGCGTTCGGCATCGCCTGCTTCGTATCGCTCGCACTTCCGCGGCCGCTCATGTTCTATTTCGGCCGACATTTCACGACCGGTCGCGACCCTGAGAGAATCGCGCAGTTCGACGCGGGTTGGCAGCGGCCGCATTTCCGATATGTCAACCGGCTCATCACCGCGGTTTGGGGAACCATGTCCACGGCGGAGTTCGTCATTCGAGTCGTATTAGTCTACACGTTGCCGGCAGCCGTCGTTCTTGTCATCTCGCCGATCATATCCGGCGGGATCGTGATTGCGACGATCGTCTGGACGTTTGCGTATGTCGCGCGCGTGCGCAGGCTGGGGGCAGCGACCGAACCTAAGATGTCCGCGCCCGCATGAGCGGTTAGCCGATGATAGCGTTTGGTAAACGCCTCAACAGAGGCCAGTCGTGGTAGCCGGGCGGCGTGAACGCGTGGCCACGTGGCGGGCTTCGGAGGGAACGGAAACACCCGCATCAGAGCCCCGCCACAGTCGCGCTATTTGCGGGGCATCGGCCGACGAGAGGCGGGCTGGATCGGACCGAGACACCGCCCGGGGCAGGCTCCTTCACGAAACTCGAAGAGTATCAACCCGGGCCGGGCTGCTCCGATGGGAGGACTTCATGAATTGAATCGGAAATCTCGGCCATTGAAGGAATTCCGGTCCGGGACGTCCTGTATCAGATCGGGGTGGTTCATGCGTAGGCTCAGCGGCCTCGTGATCGTCCCCGTCGCACCGATGCACGAGGACGGAACGGTCGACACCGAGCGGGCGGCACGCCAGCTCGCCGACCTGCTTGGCGGTGGAGCGGAAGGCGTCTTCGTGATGGGGAGGACCGGCGGAGGACTCTTGCTCGACAACGAGCAGATCGACCCGGTACGCACCGCGGTGGAGATGGTGCGCGAGGGGAGCCGGATCGTCGCGCACTGCGGGGCTCTCGCGACGGCGGAGATGGGGCTGTGATCCGGGTCGCCGTCATCGGGGCCGGATCCATCGCTAGGTCGGTGCACCTGCCGATCCTCTTGGAGAGCGAGTGCCGGATCGAGAGCGTGATAAGCAAGACCGCCAAGACCGCGCACGAGGTCGCCCGCCGGTTCAGTATCCCCCGCGTCCTGGACTCGGTCGACGCGGTCGACGCGGACTGTGTCTTCGTGCTCACGCCCAAGGACACGCACGCGGAGATCACGATCCCCCTGCTGGAGAAGCACATCCCGGTGTTCCTCGAAAAGCCGATGGCCACGACGCTTTCCGACGCGGAGCGCCTCGTCGAGACCGCCGAGCGCACCAAGACGCTCCTGATGATCGGGTTTAACCGGCGGTACATGCCGGTTCACGAGGCGCTGAAGGCAGAGTGGTCGGATCGCCCACCCGACGTGATCGTGGCGGAGAAGAACCGGCCCGGCACCGAGTACCGTGCAACCCTGGAGAACGCGATCCACATGGTGGACCTGCTGCGCTGGGTGTGCGGCGAGGCCGTCGAGGTGAGTGCATCGAGCCAGTTTGACGACCCCTACCGCGAGACGTCGTGCCTGGCGCAGATTCGATTTCCGCAGACCCTAGCGACGCTGGTGGCGAACCGGTCGTGCGGGCAGTGGATGGAGCGCGTCGCGTCCTATGGGGGCGGGAAGAGCGTCGTCGTGGATGCGCCCGAGCGCGTAACAGTGACGGTGATGGGAGGCCGGGAGGCGCGGGAGACGTCGCTGACGCCGCTGTCGATGGGATGGGCTTCCGTGCTGGACCGGCTGGGGTTCCGGCAGGAGGTGGCCGACTTCTTCCGGGCGCTGCGGCACGGCGGCACCGTGCGCACGCCGGCTCGCGACGCGCTGGACACGCACCGGCTGACGCACCGGATCCTGGAAGCCGCGGGGCTGCCGGGGATGGCCTGACGGTCCCGGCCGGCCATACCACGGCTCGCGTTCCTTCAAGCTCGACCTCGTCTTATGTGTCTCGGACGCCAAGACGTGCCTTGAGGGTCATCTGGTACGGTTGAAAGCCCACCCGCTGCCAAAAGCTCAGGCCGCGTTCGTTGGCCGTCAGCACATCGACAACAACGGTGCACCGTGCCGGGAAACGGGCCTTGACGAGCTCTCCCAGAGCGAGGCGCCCCAACCCCTGGCCCCTATGTCCGCGTTCGATGAGGAACTGCCGAAGATAAACGATTGGTTGATCCGGGAAGAACTCATCCTTCCGGTATTGGTAGAGTGCATAGCCAACGATGATGCTATCCCGTTGAGTATTCGCTTGCACGAATATGTCGGCGTTCCATCCGCTTTGCAACCAGCCGCGCATACGGTGCGCCAACTCTGGAACGGACATCGGGTTTCTGTGCCCTTCATCCTCGATCAGATGCTTATTCATCTTGGCAAGGATCTGAATGTCCTCTTCTGTCGCAGCCCGAATCGACAAAGCCATTCGCCATCCTCCCCCCACTCACCGTGACGGCGCCTTGTCTGACCCGCGAGACGGTGCTGGCGTCGCATCGCGAATTCTACGCGTCGGCGATGTCATGACCTGGCGCCTTCGGTATCGGATCTCCAGGACGACAGGAAACGGCTCCGAGACCCGCCACGACACGTTCACCGCACAGATCCGGCCGGACGAAACAGTGCTGGACGGCATCGAGCGCTTCTAAGACTGATCCTTGAGCGCATCGAGGGGTGTTCGGATGGGGGGCGTTGAGCGCCTCGTCGGGAGCCGGCCGTGATACGAAATGAACATGGAGCAGCCGCTGACGTGGGTGGAGGCGGTAGGCGGGTTCGACGCGCGCCGCCGGCGCGTGGGGCAACCTCGTCTTGACGATCGTCGTGGTGACGCGCTACCCTAACCGGGCACCGTCCCGGTCGCGTTCCAGCGACGCAGGTGCGCGCGCACCTCATCGGCGGCATCGAGCGCGAGCACCGTCTGCACGAGCGTGCGGCAACCCGCATAGTCGAGCCCGGTGATGAGCTCTCGCACCCGCGGAATGGCCGGCGGGGCCATGCTCAGCTCGTCGACGCCGAGACCGATCAGCACCGGGACGGCCTCCGGGTCTCCCGCCAACTCGCCACACACGCCGACCCATTTGCCCCGCGCGTGCGCCGCGTCCACCGTCTGGCCGATGAGTTGCAAGACGGCCGGCTGGAGTGCGTCAGCCAGAGCCGCCACCCGTTCGTTGCCCCGCTCCGCGGCCATGGTGTATTGGGTTAGATCGTTCGTGCCCACGGAGAAGAAATCGACGAACGGAGCGAACGTCGGCGCGCGCACTGCCGCGGCCGGTATCTCCAGCATGATCCCGGCCTCCACCGACGGCGGAACGGCCTGGCTGCGGCGCCGGACCTCGTCACGTGCCTCGTCGAGGAGTGCCCGGGCAGACCGGACCTCTGCCAAGGTGGCGATCATGGGGAACATCACCTTGACAGGGAACTCGGCCGCCACCCGGATGATCGCGCGGCACTGTGTCTTGAACAACTCGGGGTAGGCCAGGGACAGCCGGATCGCCCGCCAGCCTAAGAAGGGATTGGCCTCCTTCCTTAGGTTCAGATACGGCAGGGGCTTGTCGCCGCCGGCATCGAGCGTGCGGATGATCAGCGGACGTCCTCCCAGCGCCACTGCTGCGGCGCGGTAGGTGGCGAACTGCGTCTCCTCGTCCGGCGCGGTGCGCTGATCGAGGAAGAGAAACTCGGTCCGGAACAATCCGACCCCCTCTGCGCCCGCGGCAACCGCGGCTTTGGCGTCCGCGACCGAGCCGATGTTGGCGACGACTTCCACCCGGTGCCCGTCCCGCGTGGTCACGCGGCCCTCGTGGACACGAGACCGCGCTTTCGCGGCGCGCGCCGCGGCGACGCGGCCCTCGTACTCGGCGACCACGACGGGCTCGGGGGCCACCCAAACGCGTCCCTCCGTGCCGTCCACGACCACCAGCGTTCCGTCCGCGACGTCCAAGATGCGCGTCCCCAAGCCCACCACGGCGGGAATGCCCAATGTCCGCGCCAGAATGGCGCTGTGCGCTGTCGGCGAGCCGAACGCCGTGCAGATGCCGAGGACGAGCTCGGGATCGAGACGCGCGGCATCCGCCGGGGTGATCTCTGCCGCCACCAGGATGCCGGGTGCATGCATCGTCGGCGCAGCCTGGGTTTCGCCGAGCAGGTTGCGGATGACGCGGTCGCTTACATCGGCCACGTCGCCCGCCCGCGCCCGCTGGTACTCGTCGTCCAGCGCCCCGTAGGCGGTGACGATCTCCTTGGTCGCCCGCGACCATGCTGCCTCCGCGCTGAGGTGGTCGTCGAAGATCGCTCGGCGAGCAGGCTCCAGCAAGGCCTGGTCGTCGAGAAAGAGCACGTGGACATCGAAGATCGCCGCTGCCTCGGGATCGGTGCGCGCGGCCACGTCGTCCCGAATGCGCTGGAGCTGCGTGCGCGTCTTTTCCAGGGCCGCGGTGAGCCGCTCCCACTCGTGCTGGGGATCGCCCATGGGGGAGGCGTCGATCGGCGGCAGAGGGGCGCGGAAGAGGCGCGCCGGGCCGACCGCCGCTCCTGGGGACGCGGCCAGTCCCGGGAGGGCCGCGGCATCCGGAGCCAGCGCGGCTGATCTCCCCGCACCGCTCCCGGGGATCGCGGCGGGCACCTCGGTGCCCGCCGCGTCCCCGAAGTTCGCCTCGGAGAGTTCACGGAGGGCATCCAACGCCGCCTGCGCGTCGACGCCGCTGGCGGTCACCTCGATCTCGTGTCCCTGGCGGGCCCCCAGGGTTGCGACCGCGTTGACGCTCTTGGCGTTCACCGGGCCGCGCCCCGCGGTGAGGTTACGCACCTGGATCTCGGCGTTGTAGCGGCCGGCGGTTTGCACGAACCGCGCGGCAGGACGGGCGTGTAGCCCGAGGCGATTCCCGACCGTCAGGCGCAGCGGAGCCACCGAGGGCACGGTGGGCGCCGGACCTGGGCGCGCCCCGTCGCGATCGTACGTCGGCGCCAACGGCATGAGCTGCGCGGTCTTGGGAGCCAGTGCGCCGACCGCCTCGGCGGCCACCTGCTCCAGCGGACTGCCGAGGCGCGCCTGCACGGCGGCAGCCACCGCGCCCTCGACCAACGGCGCGTCGCACAGCAGGATGTGCGCGCGGCGCTCGGGGGCGACTTGCTCCAGCGCCATCTCCGCGCTCAGCACGGCGCTCCCGAGATCCATCAACACCAGCACGCCGTCGTCGGAGTAGACTTGATCGATCGCGCGGGCGACCAGCTGCGCGTCCGTACCCAGGGGGTGCCCGGGGAGCTCGAGCCCGCCCGTCGCCGCGATGGGCACGTCCGGGCCGGCCATGCCGCGCGCCAACTCGGCTACGCCGTCGGCGAGCTGGGCGCTATGGGAAACGATGACGAGGCCGATCACGTCCGCTTGGCGATCCGACGGCGTGGAGTGGATGCTCCACACCGTCGGCGAACACGTGCGGGGCGGGCGAAGCGAGATTCCCGCCCACGCGCGTTCACCCTGAGCTTGCCCACGTGTCTGAAGCCGTCTTGAGCAACATGTACGACGAGGTGGCCCCGGGGTCCTGATGCCCGGCGCTACGCTCCCCGAGGTAGCTGGCCCGGCCCTTGCGCGCCACCAGCGGGATCGTGGCGGTCATACCTTCTCCTGCCGCATGCTCCGCCTGTCGCAGCGCTTCGCCGAACGCCAAGCCGTTCGCGGCGGCATTCTTCAGCGACGCAGCGGCGGGAGTGAGCGCATCGACCATCGTCTTGTCCCCGAGGCTGGCCTTGCCGCGCATGACGACGCCGTTCACGCCGGCCTGCACCGCCGCCGCCCAATCTGACAGGGTCAGCTCCATCTTGCCCGCGGCGGCGGTGCCCATTTGAATGAACAGCGTCCCGTAGAGGGGACCGCCGGCGCCGCCGACAGTGGACACCAGCGTCATTCCCACCGTCTTGAAAATGGTGCCGATGTCCTTGTCGGCGACGCTCGGTAGCTTCGCCAGTACGCTCTGGAAGCCGCGATCCATGTTCGTGCCGTGATCGCCGTCGCCGATGGCCGCGTCGAGCCGTGTCAGGTAGTCCTTTGACGCGGTGATCGCCGCGGCGTACGCCTTGATCCAGTCGAGTACGGCGTCACGTGAAATCGACACGTTCTTCTACCCTCCGGACCGGACCCGTCAGGCACCCCATCGCAGACCAGGCGTCTTCACCGGGGCATCCCAGAGCTTGGTGAGATCGTCGTCCAGACGCAGCAGGGTAATCGAGGTCCCTGCCATCTCCAGGGAGGTGATGTACGACCCGATGAGGTTCCGCGTGATCTTGACCCCGCGGCCCGCACAGATCTTCACGAGCTCATTATACACGACGTACAGCTCGATCAGCGGCGTGCCGCCCATTCCGTTCACGAAGGCCAGGACCTGATCTCCGGTCTTGAACGGCAGATCGTCGAGCACGGGCTGCGCGAGCAGCGCCACGATCTCCGCCGCGGTCTTCAACTTCATGCGCGTTCGCCCCGGCTCGCCGTGGATGCCGATGCCGATCTCCATCTCGTCATCGCCGAGGTCGAACGTCGGCTTGCCCGCCGCCGGCACAATGCACGAGGTGAGTGCCATCCCCATGCTGCGGCCGTGCGCGTTGACCTTGCGCGCCAGGTCGGCCACGGCTTTGAGAGGACGCCGTTCCTCGGCCGCCGCCCCGCACAGCTTCTCCGCCAGCACCGTCACCCCCACACCGCGCCGGCCCGCCGTGTAGAGACTGTCCTGAACCGCCACGTCGTCGTTCGTCACGACCGCCTCGACCTCGATCCCCTCCGACCGGGCGAGGTCGGCCGCCATCTCGAAGTTCAGGATGTCGCCCGTGTAGTTCTTGACGATGTGCAGGACCCCGGCCCCGCCGTTCACCGCCTTCGTCGCCTCGAGCATCTGGTCGGGTGTGGGAGACGTGAACACCGCGCCCGGACAGGCGGCGTCGAGCATTCCGAATCCGACGAATCCTCCGTGCATCGGCTCGTGTCCCGACCCGCCGCCAGAGACGGTCGCCACCTTCCCCTTGACCGGCGCGTCGGCCCGGATGATGTAATTCGGATCGTAGTGGACTTTGACGAGATCCGGGTGCGCCGCCGCGATGCCCTGCAGTTCCTCCTTTACCAGATCTTCGGCCTTATTGATGAGTTTCTTCATCGTGGCCCCCTCGAGGGATCCTCTCGGTATCGCCTCTAAGCGTTCACCCAATCGAACGTTCTGGTGACGGCTTTCAGCCATGTCTTGTACAGCCGCTCGCGCTTGTCCGCGGGCATCTGCGGGTGCCACTCCTTGTCCTTCACCCAGTTGACGCGCAGGTCTTCGACGTTGGACCACAGCCCCGTCGCCAGTCCAGCGGCGTACGCCGCGCCCAGCGCGGTCGTCTCGGCGACCTTGGGGCGGATCACCGGGACGCCCAGGATGTCGGCCTGGAACTGCATGAGCAGGTCGTTGTACACCATGCCGCCGTCCACTTTGAGCGAGGTCAGCTGCACGCCGGAGTCCTTGTTCATCGCGTCGAGCACTTCACGGGTCTGAAACGCCGTGGCCTCCAGCGCCGCGCGTGCGAGGTGGCCCTTGTTGGCGTAACGGGTCAACCCTACGATTACGCCGCGCGCGTCGCTCTTCCAGTACGGGGCGAACAGCCCCGAAAACGCCGGGACGAAGTAGATGCCGCCGTTGTCGTCGACGGTCTTGGCGAGCACCTCGACCTCCGGGGACTTCGCGATGAGCATGAGATTGTCGCGCAGCCACTGCACGAGCGCCCCGGTGATGGCGATGGACCCCTCCAGGCAGTACACCGGCTTCTGCTTGCCGATGCGGTAGCCAAGCGTGGTCAGCAGACCGGACTTAGACGGGACATCCTTTTCCCCGGTGTTAAGCAGCATGAAGCAGCCGGTGCCGTAGGTATTCTTGGCCTCGCCGACACCGAAGCAGGTCTGTCCGAACAACGCCGCCTGCTGGTCTCCCAGGTCTCCGGCCACCGGGACCCCGGCGAGTTCGCCCTTCGCCTGGCCGTACACGTCGCTCGATGCCCGGATCTCGGGCAGCATCGCCCGGGGGACTCCCAGGATCCTCAGGATCTCGGGGTCCCAATCCAGGGTATCCAGATTCATCATCATCGTCCGGCTGCCATTGCTGACGTCGGTGACATGGACGCCCCCGTTGGGACCGCCCGTGAGCCACCAGATCACAAAGGTGTCGATGTTGCCGAAAATCGCATCGCCGCGCTCCGCCGCCGCCCGTACGCCCTGGACATTATCGAGGATCCACTTAACCTTCGGGCCCGAGAAGTATGTTGCCAGCGGCAGCCCGGTCTTGGGACGGAAGCGGTCCTGACCGCCGTCCTTGGCCAGGTCGTTGCAGATCGTGTCCGTGCGGGTATCCTGCCACACGATCGCGTTGTACACCGGCTTGCCGGTCTTGCGGTCCCAAACCACCGTGGTCTCACGCTGGTTCGTGACGCCGACCCCGGAGAGATCCTTCGCCTGGGTCTTGCCCTTAGCGAGCCCACCCTTGATGACCTCTTGGCAGCGCTCCCAGATCTCCATGGGGTTGTGTTCGACCCAGCCCGGTTTGGGGTAGATCTGCTCGTGCTCCTTCTGGTCAACGGCGACGACCTCGCCCTTTTCGTTGAAGATCATGAAGCGCGTGCTGGTCGTGCCCTGATCCACAGCCGCAGCATACTTCGCCATCCCAGTCCCTCCCGTGGACCGATTTGACCCTGAATTCGCGGCGCAATACTATCCTTCGCCGGCCGCAGGCCGGCCATTCTTCACGCACCCGCCGGTCAGGTCTTATCCGGTCAGTGGAAGACGGCGTGATAGAACATCGCGCCGATTACACCGCCGACGATCGGGCCGACGACGGGTACCCAGCTGTAGGCCCAATCCGGGTCGCGCTTGCCGGGGATCGGGAGCACCGCGTGTGCGATGCGCGGTCCCAGGTCACGCGCGGGGTTGATCGCATACCCCGTGGGACCCCCGAGCGACAGACCGATGGCCCACACGAGGAACCCTATGAGCAGGGGTGGGAACGCGGTGCTGAACGCCTGGCGCAGCGGAGCCTCCGTCATCACGCCCGCGCTGAAGTTGCCGACGATCGCGAGCACGCCGAACACCAGCACGCCCGCGCCGATGATCTCCGTGAGAACGTTTGCAGGGTAGTTGCGAATCGCCGGGGCAGTCGAAAAGACGGCGAGCTTCAGGTCGGCGTTCTCGGTAACCGGCCAGTGCGGCAGATAGGCGAGGTAGACGATGCACCCGCCCAGGAACCCGCCGATCAACTGCGCGAGGATGTACATCGGCACCTGCGACCACGGGAACAACCCGATCGACGCCAAGCCGATTGTCACGGCAGGGTTGATGTGGGCCCCGCTGATGCGGCCCACCGCGTAGACGGCGATGGCCACGGCCAGTCCCCATCCAGCGGTGATGACGATCCACCCGCTGTTCTGGCCCTTCGACTTGCTGAGGAGCACCTCGGCCACGACGCCGTCACCAAGAATGATGAGCACCATCGTGCCGATGAGTTCCGCCGCAAAAGTTGACACAGCTCCCCCCCTTTGTACGAATTGGGCGATCACCACTATGTTGTGCGCAGCCGAAAGCAGCAGTCAACGAGAAGCAAGTTTTTGTTCCGGATCGAAACATCGGCAGCGCGCCGCGCGTTCCGTTTTGGAGCATGCGAACGAGTGATCGCGGCTCTTTCCCTCACTTGGTGGGACGCGGTCGAGGCGACGGTCCGGCGGGAGAAACGCAGGACGGTTGCCCGGCTGGCTTGCAATGACGCCGCCGTCCGGTCTTGCTCGGCTTCGGGCACGCCGTCCGGCCACGCGGGTGAATCGCCGATAGTGGCGGGCCCGCCTCCGGGCCGCGCGCGATGTCGAGAGGCTTCGCCGCGCTCGGGTCCACGAGAACACACGCCGGGCTTCGGGAGTGCTCTGCGGGCTACCGAAGCAGGCAGGGGAAGAAGCGGTCGCCTGGGCGAAGTACGTCCTTGACGAGAGGTCCGCGAGCGTGGATGGTCGTGGGCGCGCCGGGTTGTGCGTGCCAGCTGGGGAATCGCCGCGGGGCGGCATAATGTCCGCGGCTGAGCGGGGAGCCCATATGCAACCATCAGACCGGTCGATCGGCCTCACGGTCGTACGTCAGATCTGGACGCGCTTCACGGAGACGGGCCAGCTCGACGCCGGCCTCGACCCACTGGTCGCGGTCTCCTGGAAGCGGTGTGCGCCCCGGTTGAACCCACTCGGCGCGGCGCAGTGGGCATATGTGAGCCACGACGTCCTCCCGCTCACCCTGCATCAGCACGCCTCCGTGCGGGCGATCGCCCGACCGCTGATGGAGGACGTTCACCAGTACATCGAGGGCGCCGGGGCAGCGTTGTTGCTTTGCGACAGCACGACCTGCCTGTTGGAGATGGTGGGGGACAGTGAGGTCGTAGCGGCGGCGACGCGCCTCGGGTTCCGCCGCGGGGCGTTTCTCGACGAGACGCGCATCGGAACTACGGCGTTCTCGGTGGCGCTGATCGAACGCGGGCCCGTGCAGATCGTCGGCCCCGAACACTTCCTGCAATGCTTTCACACGCTGTGGTCGGCCGCCGCTTCGATCTTCGACCTGGTCGGAGGCCCCGTCGGGGTGATCGGCCTCCTCGGTCCAGTGGACCGCTACAGCCCCCACGTGTTGGGGATCGTGGTGGGCGTGGCGAAGGCGATCGAGAATCAGCTGCAGGCGGACCTGTTGATCCACGAGGCCAACGCGAAGACCACGGAGCTGAACGCGACGATGGACGCGATCTCCGAGGGCGTGCTCGCGTGGACCGCCGACGGCGTGATCACGCACCTGAACGATCGGGCCGGATCGCTCCTCGGGCTCACGCCGACGATGGTCGTCGGGCGGCCGCTCGCGGAGTACCTGACGCTGCAACAGGGGGTCGCGCGCGCCCTCGTCCTTGGGGAAGAGCTGCACGACGTCGAAGCCACGCTGGAAGTGCAAGGGCGGCCCGTCGAGTGCCTCGTGTGCCTGCGGATCATCCGCACGCGGCAGGGCGAGCCGGCCGTCTACATCGCGACGCTGCAGCGGATCGAGCGGGTGCGTCAACTGGTACACCGCCAGCTGGGCGCGCAGGCCCGTCTCACGCTCGACGACATCGTCGGGCACGGCCCGAATGCGCGGCGCGTGAGGCGGCAGGCGGCCGCCGCCGCGAACGCGCGCGGGTGCGTCCTGCTCGCGGGGGAAAGCGGCACCCACAAGAACCCGCTCGCGCGGGCGATCCACAACGGCGGCCGGCGTCAGAAGGGCCCGTTCATTGCGATCAACTGCAGGGCGATCCCACGTGCGCTCGTACTCGGCGAGTTCCTCGGGTTTGCTCCGGGGGCGTTCAACAGCGGGCGGTCGACCGGGCAGCCGAGCAAGTTCGAGTTGGCCGATGGCGGCACGCTGTTCCTTGAAGACGTCGAAGCGCTGCCGCTTGAGATGCAGGCCGCGGTGCTCGGTGTCATCGAATCCGGCGAGGTGACACGGCTCGGCGGCACGCGTGCGATTCCCGTCGACCTTCGCGTGATCGCGTCCACGGAAGTCGATCTCGAGGTGCGCGTCGCCGAAGGGGCGTTCCGCCCCGACCTGCTCTTCCGGCTCAGTTCGTTTGTGATCATGGTCCGGCCGCTCCGCGAGCGTCCGGAGGACCTACCGCTGCTGATCGACCACTTCCTGAAGCATTTGAACGCGCAGATCGGGCGCCCGCTGTTGATGACCGCCGCTGCACGGCGCCTGCTGCACGCGTACCCATGGCCCGGCAACATCAGCGAACTCGAGTCGGTGATCGAGCGGGCGGCACTGCGGTGCATGGGGCGCTCGATCCAGCCCGCGCACCTGCCGGAAGGCGTACGCCGGCCGCACGCGAAGGTGCCGAATAAACCGATCGCCGAGCCGGTGCGGAGCCTCGCGCAGGCGGAAGAGGCGGCGATTCTCAGCGCGGCGAGGTTCACCCACGGCAATCTGAGTCGTGCAGCCGAACTCCTCGGCATCGGCCGGACCACGTTGTGGCGGAAGATGCGTAGACTCGGGATGACGGCGAAGGACTTTGGCACGGACCGGCCGCCGGGGCTGGCCGACGCCGAACGCCTCAGCCTCGTCGGGCCCTCCCGCAGGCGCGCCGTGTCCGCTGCGTCAAAGTAGGGACCCGCGCCGCCACTTTCTTGGCCACCGGCTCGCTGAGAAGGGCCTGGGCCTCATCGGGGTGTCCTAACGATCGGACAACTCCGTCGGCGGCACGTCGTGTATGAACTGGCCCCCGGTGATTGGGCACGCCGAGTCGCTTCGTTGACCGCGATCCGCATGCGTCGCCTGGACTCGGTGTCCTGTCGTCCTCGTCATACGACGGTGGGCACGACGGTGCGGGCGACGATCGCCAGCGCATGCTGAAGCTCCTCCCGGGTATCGGGGCTTCCGATGCACACCCGGACCCGATCCTGCGTGAGAAGGAAGCTGGGACGAAGACGGCGCAGGTTTGCCTTAAGCACGGCATCAGCCATGCGACCTTCTACAAGTGGAAAGCGAAGTACCGTGGGCTGGGCGCGCCGGACGGCCGCCGGTTGAAGGCGCTCAAGGACGAGGACGCGAAGTCGAAAAAGCTGCTGGCCACGGCGCGACGGGCGCTTCGGCTATCGGCGGCCGCGTATTCTGATCGCGCGCGAGGGCGTGCCCATGAACGACAAGAAGCTACGTCGCTCTATCGCGAGGAGCGGGTGCGGATCCGCCGCCGGGGCGGGCGCAAGCGGGCGCTCGGCGCCAGGACGCCGCTGGTGGGCCGCAGGGACGCTGGTCCAGGGACTTCGGCGGTACAATGACCGACAGCCGTCGCTTTCGCATCTCGGCCGTGGTCGACGACTTCACGCGCGAATGCCTCTGCCTGGTGGGGCAACACATCGCTGTCCGGCGTCCGGGTCGCCCGCGAGCCTAACGTGCAGATCGCTGCCCGCGGCCGGCCTGTGTCTCAGGTGACGGTCTGGAATCCACCAGCCTGGCGATCCTGCGTTCGTAGCGACCCGCATGGCTAAGCGGCATCTTCAAAAACGATCCGATCTCCCCTCTGCGCGCCAGGACCCCCCAAGCCCCGCGTCGACCATTACCCGTCACACCTTCTTCGTCGGTGGAAGTTATTCCGGTCCGCCCGAAGCGCGGGTGATGCAGGGGCAGATGTGCGTCGAGATGCTGACGCCCGAAGAGAGGGCGCGTCCCTACCCGATCGTCCTGATTCACGGCGCGGCGCAGACGGCGATCAACTGGTTGACGACGCCCGATGGGAGGAAGGGCTGGGCGGAATGGTTTGCGGAACATGGCTGGCAGGTCTGCTTGGTCGATCAACCGGCGCGCGGCCGCTCCGCGTGGCAGCCCGGGCTCGACGGCGCACTCAAGCCAGTCCCGGTCTCGGTGATCGAGGATCTTTTCACCGCGCCCGAGGATTCCGGTATCTGGCCACAGGCGAAGCGCCACACCCAATGGCCGGGCGGCGAGCGCAAGGGCCATGCAGGCGATCCCGTCTTCGATCAGTTCTATGCGAGCCAAGTGGCATCGCTCGCCAACCCCGAAAGCGAGAAGCTGATGCAAACGGCAGGCGCCGCGTTACTAGATCGCATCGGCCCGGCGATCCTAGTCACCCATTCCCAGGCCGGCCTGTTCGGCTGGCTGATCGCCGATGTGAGGCCCCAACTGGTCAAGGCGATCGTCGCGCTGGAACCGGCCGGGCCACCTTATAAGGACGCGGTCTTCCACAGCGGCACAGACCGGCCCTGGGGCCTCACCACCCTGCCCCTGACCTACGATCCGCCGGTGAGCGCGGACTCGCCGCTCGAATTCGAGCAACAAGCGCAGGGCGATGCGCCTGAGCTGATTCCGTGTTGGGCGCAGAAAGGCAAGCCGCGGCGCCTGACGAATCTTGCCAGGATTCCGGTTTTGATCGTGACGACCGAGGCCTCCTATCACGCGATGTACGATCATTGCACGGCGCGCTATCTGAGCGCAGCGGGCGTTAAGACCGATTTCGTCCGCCTGGCCGAGAAAGGGATCCACGGCAACGGCCATCTGATGATGCTCGAGAAGAACAATCTCGAGATTGCCGCTTTCCTCGATGCGTGGCTGCGGGCCAACGTCGGATAGAACTGGAGGAGCTACATGGTTCTCGATTGGCGGCTTCAAGTCGTCGAGCCGGATCGATCGATCCCCGAGCGGCGGCAACTGCGCACCTTGGTGAGCCTTGGACCGGCGGCGCGCGAGGCAATCGCACGTCTGATGCCGGAAGAAAAACTCCTGCTCGGCATCGAGATCGGCGCCGATGGGGCAATCGCCGGCGCGACGCTCCCGCCGGCCTTCGTCGCTGCGGCGCGAGAGGCGGGCCTCCAGCTCCGAGTCGAGCTCATCGCCGACGGCTACGACAGGCGCCACGTCGATTTCACTAAGATCCACGGCGTGCGCGAGGACGATCTGCAATTGCTCGCTCAAGCGCTGGGCCCGCGCGAAGGCGCGCGCGTGCTCGATCTCGGCTGCGGTTACGGTGAGGTCTCGGCCAGCATTCTTGCGGACGCCGATCGCCGGAAGACTACGATCGAGTTGTACCTGTGCGATTTGCACGAGGCCCAGCTGAAAGGCGTTCCACCCGAGATCCGCGCGCGGGCAAAAGACGTGGTAGTGGGCGATGCACGCAACCTCCCTTTCCCGCCGAACTATTTCGATTCGATCGTGATGAAGATGGTGCTGCACGAGGTGCCGATCTGGGACCAGCCCACGGTCTGCACCCAAGCCTTTCGCGTGCTGCGCCCGGGCGGAGTCTTCGTCGTGTGGGGGGTGATGCCGGCGGACGGCGAGATGCAGGACGTCTTCAACAGAATCATGCAGGTGAAGAACCTACTCGCCGGCTATGAATCCCTGGTGCGGGACCGCTATTTCTTTCGCCTCGACCAGCTTCTGCACATGATGGTCGAAGCGGGATTCGCCGACGTGCGCGAGCTTCGCCGCGTGCATTTCCGGCAATCAACCTTGGCACGGCGCGACAGCGAACTCGGCGGCAGCGACGAGAAGCTCGATCGCCTCAACGCTTATTGCCGCGCGACCATCTCGCCAGAGCTGGCGAAGCGCATGGAACTAACCGACGAGGGCAACGATATCCAGTTCACGGTGGCGAACTACATCGTCACCGGTCACAAGCCCCAATAAGTCACGGCCGACTGGCTTCCCAAGCGGACGACGGAGTTCGATTCCTCTCCCCCGCGCGCAAATGAAGCGTGTGTCCTGGTGGACCGTCACGGGTGTGCTGGTATGGCGCGTGATGTCGATGGGCACGGTCCTGCCAAATGTTACGATATCCCCAGGCCGCGACGCCCGTCCCATGGGAGGGTTCATCTGCCGTCCGCACCGCCGAGCTCGATCGAGATTCCCCCGATCCTGTACGGGAAGCGGGTCCTCGTCCGGCCGTTCAGCGAGGAGGACACGGCGGCGTTCTGGGCTGCGCTCGAAGAGTCCCGCAGCCACCTGGAGCCGTGGCTGCCCTGGGTGCAATACGTGCGCTCGGTTGACGATGCGCGCGCCGACCTCGCCCGCTTGCATGCGCGCTGGCTCACGCGGGAGGACCTGGCTGTCGGGATCTTCGATCGCGAGACGGGACGTCTCTTCGGAGGCAGCGGACTCCACCGGATCAATTGGACGTTACGTCTCTTCGAGATCGGGTACTGGATTCGCCCGAGCGCCGAAGGCCGGGGGTACGTCACGGAGGCGGTGCAGCTCCTCGTGCGGCTCGCCTTCGATCGCCTCGAGGCCAACCGCGTCGAGATTCGCATGGATCCCGAAAACCTCCACAGCCGCAGGATTCCCGAGCGCCTCGGCTTCGTCCTTGAGGGCACGCTGCGCCGATCTGCGCCCGGTCGTGATGGTACGCCGTCCGACCGCCATGTGTTCTCGCTGGTCCGGGATGACTACGCGCGGCTCCCGTGGGCGACGGTGGCGGGTGACGGGCGCCCGTGATCGGCGAGGATCCAGCACCGCATAGCCCTCACTGATTGGATGCTCGGCTCGCGCGGCGTCACGATCGGTTGACCCGTCGCGCGCACCGGATCGCCGCCAGCACGAACTGACCGTATGCATGGCGGGCCATCGACTTCCTGACCACCGTCTCCGCGGGCCGGACTCGGGGAGCCGGGCACAGACGTCTTCTGTGCCCGATACCTCGACCCCCACCGCCACGCGGCCGAACCCATGGTCTCGGTCACCCGGGCCCTCGCGTTGCGCATGGCTCCCGTTCGGCGTCTAGAGGAGCGGCCCAGCCTGTACCTCGGCGTCCCCGGCGTACTTACAGTGGTCGCCCGACGCGGCGGGACCGCGGGCCAGGACGGATGTACCCCAGAATCGGTTATCCGCCTGATTCCGGACGCCCGAGGAAACACCCTATGCTGGTCGCAAAGTCCGGCGCACCACGCACAGGGGACATCACCCATCTCGAATGCGGGGTTGCGCACGCGGGTGGACCGACGGATCGTTTGTGCCAGCAGCCCGTCCTTGGACGAAACGGCGGGCACG
>DASPUZ010000113.1:0-4914 GCA_035622635.1 bacterium
CTATCGGTGGTCAAATGCCGCGCCATCGCCAGGGAGAGATAGTCTTGATTTGGCGGTCGAGCCGCGAGGCTTTGCTGATCTTCTCCCCGGCGTGGCAACCCGCAAGGTCGCGCAGTACGCGGGCCAACTATAACATAGGAGGCTCAGCGAAGGGGGGCTGTGGACTGTACCCCGTAGGCGCATCGGGAGCGTGGGGACTGTTGTTGCCATGAAAGCGGGGGAGCCGCCCATCCGGGGCTCCCCCGGCTCCATTCTCAGAATCAGGCGCTTACCAAACTCGGCTCCGAGCTTTCGATACCGTTGAAGCGCCCGGCGAGCGGCCTGCTCCTGGACGATACCCGGGAGGCCGCAGCGTCCCGCTTACTCAATCTTGCCCCCGCGCCCAGCACAGCCTGATCGTGCTCACCCCCTCGCCGCTCGCTCCGGCCGGAGGCATCGCTCGACCGGGCCCTCTCCATGCTGGCGCACCTGACAGCGCCGCTTCCGAGCCCAACAGTCTCCGCCCCTTCCGGGGCATTTTCGCTCATGACGGATCTTGCGAACGCGGTGAGCAAAGTCCTGACGATTGTGAGGGACGGTCACCAGGCACGACACTTGCCGGAACTGTTTGCACATATTCGGCGCCGCGTTTCGGTCACGGCGATCGTGCCCCCCGGGATCAAGCTCGAGCACGACGGGCTCGTCGCCCGGTGCATAGCGGGCATCCCGGATGCCGCGTCACTCGTGGTCATTGACGACCGGATTGTCTGGAAAGGGACCGGGCTGTTCAATGGTGGGCTGGCCCGCCGCCTCAAGGCGCCACGAGCGGCTACACTGCTCCAGCATGCGCTCGCGAGGACAACCGGCGTTGCGAGCCCGTCATCGACGACCACGGCTATCCAGACACGCGAAACGTACCCGACATGCGGAGCGCTGCTGGTGGCAACGAGGTCCTGCTGACCTGCGGACGCGCGCCTGACTCCGAGTTCTCAAGGCCGCTTCGGAAGCACGATCGGGTCACGACCGAGCGCGCATGCTCAGCCTGCAGGCGGCCGATGACCCTCCGGCTCTTGCCGGAAACGTTCGGTGGCGCCTTCCTGGCGCGCCGCCGCCATGGTACGATACCGGCAGACAAACCCGCCGAGAGGGGATGTCTATGGCGATTACTCTTAAACACCCGAAACCTGTAACCGATGATGAGATCCTGGAGCTCTCGAGGCTCAATCCGGGCTATCGGTTTGAGCGCACTGCCGAAGGGGAGCTTATCGTGACGCCGACGGGCGGAGAGTCTGGACGACGTGAAAACGCACTGAATGCGCAACTGTACGCTTGGGCCGAAAGGGACGGGCGGGGTGTCACGTTTAGCCCGTCCACCATGTTCATCCTGCCCGACGGCTCACGGTTCATGCCGGACGCTTCATGGGTTCCGCACACCCGGTACCATAAGCTCAGTAAGAAGGAACGCCGAGGATGGTTACCTCTGTGCCCGAATGCCGCATTTGAGATCGCTTCGCCGAATGACAGCGTCGCGGATCTGCGCGAGAAGGTGCTTGCTTATCTCGCCAACGGTGCAGAACTCACCGTGCTGATCGATCCAGATGAGCGGGTCGTCGAGGTCCACCGACCCCAGCAAGAACCCGAGACCCATCGAAACCCATCAACCGTAGCGCTCGATCCTGAGCTGCCGGGGTTCGTTCTCGTCCTCGAGCCGATCTTCGCAACGTAATAGCCGCGACTTGCCGTAGCAACCGCTCCGCTCGTGACGTTTGGGGGCGGGCGCTCCGTTCTGGGCTCGCTTGGCAGATTGTCAGCGAGCCCGCGCCAGCGCCGCCCGCACCATCAACATTTCGTTGACGAACTTGTTGAACTCCTGAGGCGTTAAGTCATGCCCGCCGATCCGGACGAGCACTTCCGGTGTTTTCGCCGCCGGTTGCGCAGGCGGGGTCGCGTCGCAACAGCCCGGTGCTGTGCCACCGGTAGCCGCGTCGTGGCCACTTTTCGTGGGGTGCCCGCCGTCCGAGGCCGGTGAGCCCACCGCCGGTGGCCACCTAACGTTCTTGAACTGCCTTCCGCAATCGGGACACTTTTCCATCTGGCTCCCTCCGTCAGCATCCTCTTCTCAATAACTCAATGCTCCGCTTCTACCAGGACATTCTTTCCCCTTTCCCCGCTGGCCGGTTCCGTGTCAGTGGTGTTCGTAGCGCCGCCTTCCACCAGGCCAACCGTCAGAAACGAGGATTCCCCACGCTTTCGGCCAATAGCGTCTGTGAGTTCAACGGAAGGGAGGGATCGTCAATGACACAGGCACAGTTCGCAGCTAGGCTTGCAGAACGACTCAAGACCTCCAAAGCTGAGGCGCATCGTGTCGTCGAAACCACAATCGGTCTCATCACGACGGCCCTCAAGAAGCGTGACCCTATCCGGTTCGTGGGGTTCGGCGTGTTTCGCGTGTCCCATCGGAAGGCTCGGACCGCCCGCAATCCACAAACCGGGGCACCAGTCAACGTACCAGCCAGGACCGTTCCCCGCTTCACCGCATCCAAGGATCTCAAGGAGGCCGTGAAGCGCGCGTAACGTCCTGAGACTAACCGCGATCACGCGAGAGCTCGGGGGACCCCGGGCTCTCTGCATCGCGGGCAAGAGCAGTCAGCCGGCCAATTTCGCGAGCGACTTGCCGCAGCAGGTGGCGGACCCGCGCTACGTCAAGCTCGTCCGTTCCCTCGAGCGAGGCACGCACCTCTGCGATGCGCACACACGCATCCCTGAGAACATGCCCGAGCTTCTCGTTCTCCTCTCCACCTCGCCGTTCGACCCCGTGCAAGACACTTTGGAGCAAGCGATACGCCTCGTCCAAATCAGCCGACAAGTCGGTCGCGCGTAATTGCCGTGCTCCTGATCCAAGCATGAGGCCCGAGAAGCTAGCCATCACCACGACGTCGGCGGACGACGATTGGGTGACAACCGTGCCAGGAGTCCAAACGACCGCCGCACAGGGGCGGGTCTCAATGGCCGTGCTGTGGAGGAGGCGGGCTGGGGCGGATCGTCCTCAAGGGCCGCCGTATCGTCGGAATGATTCGGGTCGTCCGGGTCGCCGATGCCGGTGTGCGATGATACTCCGGCCACGTCTTCGGGGTTCTCTGCGTCCGATACCACGCGGACACGGACGGCTTTCGGCCGGTCGTCCTTTCCGGGACCGATCTCGAACGTTACACGATCGCCCACGCTCAGAGGCTGTTCACCCTCGCTGTCGGTATGGTGCACGAACAAGGGGCGCTCAAACTGCGGGCACTTGACGAACCCCCACCCGTGTTCGAACCGGGACACCACGCCCGTGTAGCGGATGCCGTCGGTGCTTGCCTTCCCAATCTCGGTTGGCGCCTCGAATTGAGGCACTTGAACACCAAGGCGCTTGCATAGACCCTGCAGCATTCGCTCAACGCGATCCAACTGTGTCACTTGCCAGGACCTCCTGCGTTGGCCACATGATGCCTATCTGTCCTCTCCTCTCTCTTATGCCCACACATCCGCGGGATTGACGCCCTGGTCACGTCTCACGCCGGCTCCCGCCGACGGACCGCTAGCCCAACTTCCGCAGTTGGAGGGCAAAACTCCTTATTTTTCAACAAAAATGGGGCCCAGTCTTCACTACAAAGTGACCGCCTCAAGGTGCGTGGGCAGGCTGAGTCCCAGCCGCTGAAGGAGAATGGCCTGGTGTTCGGTGGGGCGGCTGACGCACCGCTTGCGGACCTCAACGCCGGTGCGGGTGGGGAGTACGACGTCGACCAGGCGGATCTGTTCGAGTTCCGCGAAGACCTTCCGCGGTTCGTCGCCCAAGCCGACAGCGTGACACCACTGAGCCAGGGTCTTCCAGACGACGTAGGCGAGAAAGCACACGAGAATGTGGGCCTGCACCCGCGCTTCCTTTTGGTGCCAGATCGGCCGTAGCTGCAGATCGGATTTGTGAATGCGGAAGGCGGTTTCCGCATCGGTGAGATGGATGTATGCGGTCCAGAGATCCTCCGCATGCCAGTCGACGAGATTACTGCGGAGCACATAACACCCTTCGCTGAGCCGGGCCCAGTCGCGCCACGCCTCCGACATCGTCCACTGCACCGTCGCGGCGCCCCGCGTGTCAGCGCCGACCTCGATTTGGAAGAGGCTGGCGGCGCGCGAGTTCTGGCCTAAGAGGCGGCCGACGCGCTGCGCGATGGCCAGGGGGGACTTGGCGCCTTTCTGGCACGCCGCGGCGATCCTCTCCAAGCCCTCGGTGATGCGGTGCTCAAATCGGTCGTGCATGGCCCGCTCTTTCGCTTGCCGGGCCGTGCTTCGACAGAGGACGAACACTTCATCGCCGTCGGGCCCGGCACAGACCTGCGCCTCGACACCATCCTGGACATGACTCCAGGTGGCGCCGGCGAGTTCGCGCTCGAACCGGCGCAGCAGACTTTTCGGCGTGCCCACAATGTACCGTCGGCCATGCGCCTTGAGCCAGGTGATGTGGTCGTCGCTCACCAAGCCCCGATCCAAGACCCAGATGCGGTCGGCGGTGCCGTACCGCGCCTCCATTGTCGTGACGATCTCGCGCAAGGTCGTCACGTCCGCCTTGTTCCCAGCAAAGAGTTCATAGCCGAGCGGCAGGCCCTCGCGCGTGACCACCAATGCCAAGTTGACTTGCTTGCAGTCGGGCCGATGATCGCGGGAATAGCCGCGTTGGGCTTGGGGATTCTGGGCGGCCTCTCCTTCGAAATAGGTGGAGGTCACGTCGTAGAGCAGCAGATCGTACTGGACCTGGAACAGCTCCCCGAGGCGGGCTTTGAGATGCTGTTCCAGGGCGGTCTTGTGCGGCAGCAGGCGGTCGAGCGCGCGATATAATCGATCCTCATTGACCTTGACCGCCGGCACACCCAACAGATCCGGCAACGCGCTGTTGTCATA
>DASPUZ010000114.1:0-4474 GCA_035622635.1 bacterium
TCTACACCTGCATGGGAGACTCAATTCCGATCGTGTGCATCACTGGGCAGGCGACAAGAGCCAACCTGCACAAGGAGGCGTTTCAAGCGGTCAATATTGCCGAGATCGTCAGGCCGGTGACCAAGAAGAGCTACTGCGTGATGGAGACAGCCCAGGTGCCACAGGTCTTTCGCGAGGCGTTTCGCATCGCGCGCGAGGGCCGACCGGGTCCCGTCCTGATCGACCTGCCCCTGGATGTGCAGAGGGGTGATGTGGAGTACGACCCGGACCTTGACGCGCCGCTTGAGGTCTTCAGACCCTCCCCCAACCCGCACAAGGTCCGACGCGCCGTGGAGATGCTGTTGGCAGCGGAGCGACCGATCCTCATGATGGGCGGCGGCGTGATGACGGCGCGCGCCTCCCAGCCGTTCGTCGCGCTCGCCGAGCACTTGCAGATCCCGGTGATCCCCACGTACATGGCCGAGGGCGGGATCGCGTTCAACCATCCACTCTATGGCGGGCGCATCGGTCTGCAGACCAATACCCGGGGCGGGAACAAGCTGTTCCTTGAATCGGACCTTGTGCTGGCCGTGGGCGCCCGCTTCGCCGAGCGGCATACCGGCGAGCTCGCGGTCTACCGGGGTAATCGCAAGTTCATCCACATCGACATCGAACCGACCGTGATCGGGAAGGTCTTGGCGCCGAATCTCGCGATTGTGGCGGACGCCAAGCTCGCGGTCGAAGCGCTGCTTCGTGTCACACGCGAGGCCACGTCGAGGCGCTCGCCCAGCGACTGGTCGCTAAAGGCCGCCGACTACAAACGGCGCTTCCTCCGCAAGATGGATTTCGACCAGGTGCCTATCAAGCCTCAACGGGTCTTCAAGGAGATAAACGAGTTCTTTGACGCGGACACCGTCTTCGTCACCGCCATCGGCCTGTATCAGATTTGGTCGGCACAGTTCCAGGAGATCCAGAAGCCGTACACGTATTTCTGCTGCGGCCAGGCCGGGCCGCTGGGCTGGGAAGTGCCGGCGTGCATGGGCGTGAAGCTGGGGAAGCCCGAGGCTCAGGTGGTCGGCGTGGTGGGCGATTACTCCTTCCAATTCCTCCTTGGCGATCTCGCCACGGCCGTCCAGAATCGCGTGCCCTATGTCCTGGTCATGCTCAACAACGGATACCTGTCGCTCATCCGGCAGCCGTCAAAGTACATGTACGACATGAACTATGCCGTGGACATCGGCTACGGGGACGGCTACGGCCCGGACTTCGTGAAGATCATCGAAGGCTTCGGGGGTCGCGGCCGGCGCGTCACCCAGCCGGACGAGATCAAGCGAGCGTTGGCCTGGGCGGTAGAGGAGTCCAACCAGCGCAAAGTCCCGGTTCTGGTCGAGATTCGGGTGGACCGCGAGACCGACGCGGCCATGGGTGTCGCCCTTGACAAGATCGTGGAGCGCGACCCGGTCGCCGATCTTCCGGCAGAGTGTCCCGCACGGGAGGCAGTGCGAGTGCGCTAAGGAGTTTTGTTGATGCGTGCGGAACGCGCCGACGCCCAACGTACGATATAGGTTTGCTCCCACGCGCCCGGAGGGGGCCGCCTCTCGGTGTGGACGGTCGGCCGATATTTGCGACGATGGGGGGGGTTTACACCACAGAAGCCCCTGCGGCGCGCCTATGAACACAATCCGGAGGCGATGCAACGCGGGCATAGGTTAAGGTTACACTAAGGACGCGGTTCCATACCTCTGGAGCATCGTCAGGCCGACGGTGCAACTCATTCATCGCGAGCTCCGGCTAACCTGAAAATGCCGGATAGTTTCTCACAGATGCGAAGTCTTCGCCGGCGCATTTCGCCGTTCCTCAGCAGAGACGAACCTGGTCACCACCCGGGATGTGTGGCCCATTCCAAGGGACGCTCCGGAGGTTCCACAAAGTCGGCGCCCGTGACCTTCCGGGCGAGTAACCTCAGCCCTTATGCGTGCCTAATCGGCGGGTACTCTGGGCGTAGGGCGGCCCTCAAGCCGCGCCTGTACCAGACGGGCGAGGAAGGCGGCGAACTGCTCGATGTTCTGTTCGACGCTCGCTGCCTCGAGCGCCGCCATGTACTCGCCGCGGTCCTCGACCGGCAGCACAGTCCAAGGATACCCGCCGGCGGCGAGCATGACATTCATCAGGAATCGGGCCATACGGCCATTGCCATCCATATAGGGATGGATGTAGACAAACACGAAATGCCCCAGTACCACGCGTACGCGGGCTTCTTCCTCCTCGCGTAGCAGATCGAAGAACGCTGGCATAAGATCGCGTACCGCCTCATGGCGAGGCGGTACGTGTTTCGAGCGCCGGATATAGACCTGGCTACTGCGGTAACCTGCGAGGTCGGTTGCGCTGATAATACCGGCAGTTACACTTGGTGCAAAGAGCTCCCGGTACCAGTCGGCATGGTCAGTATCGACGACCGCGCCCGGGTTGTCCCCACCAAGCACCTTGCGAACGCTTTCCCTCACAGCCTGATAGGCCTGCCAATAACCGCGGGCCGCCAGCGCGTTGCGGTGTTCCGGATCATCTTTGTCGTGGTCGGGGTTCCACGCACCGGCGCGAACGCGCTCGATAAGGGCCGGACTGACCCGGTATCCTTCGATTGACAGTGAGTGGTAGGCGTCGGTTATATAGACTCCTTCAACCGCCTTCATATAGGCTTCGATGTCCGCGACTGGCCCCGGTACAGCGGGGAACATCTCCATCACCGTCTTCCGCATCCGATGCCACATAAGGCGAACACGGCTAACGTGAGGAGAGTGTTCGCTCACGGGTAGAGCCAGCGCGGGTCTGTCACTGAACGGATCATTCTCGCGTACGTCATAGCCGGCTGCCCGCATCGTCTTCAGGATGTCATCGGCCATGCGCGCGCGCCCGACATTGCGGAAGGCACCAGCGAGGCGGCCCGCGAGTGCGCTGTGGCCGCCGGCCAGCAGCAAGGCGAGGACGTCCGAAGCATCGCGCACCATAGCAAGTGCGACGCGCGCATCGGTGGCCTTTTGGGGAAAATAGCTTGGGGAACAGGCTATTAGCGCAGCGGGCAAAGAAAACAGCCGCAGACCCTCTTTCTCTTCCCGTTGCCCTTCTGCCGGCAGGGCAGCCCGAACGTCGAGCAGAGAGGTTTCGTATGGTAGCGGCGTGATGCGGTTGCGTGCCTTCGGCGCGCGGACGACCAATTGGCGCGGTACAACCCGGTTGCCAGCATGCAGCGACAGAGATTGCTCAGGCGATAAGGACCATTCCGTTCCAAACCGCTCGTTTAAGTAGGCGGCGCAGAACCCCCAGAAGGAGGAATACCAAGGTGTACTGTCCCCGCTATCTCCGTCCGGCCGGGCCGGAATGTACCAGCCCTTCATTACCTCGCGCAAGAAGCCGTTGCGTAGGAGCCGCTCCCGATGGAGGCGGGTCAGATCGGCAGAGCGAATGGCGACCAAACCGCGGGCTTGAAGCTCCTTGAGTGCCTCAAGGGAGTCGGCGAGTTTTGCCTGCGGTCTTGCCATAGTCGTCCCATCCTTAGCTTATTGTGTTGTGCAGTAGTTAGCTTTTTCTGTTGATTACGATTGCTCCCTTTGCCTAATTGTAGCGCTTTTAGCTTATTATGTCGATCGAAATTTAGCTTATTATGCATTATCGGGTAGGCTCTAGCGCCCCGCCGCCTGGCCCGGGCTCGGTCTTCCGCTTCCCCGTCAGGTCGACTGTGGGGGTTCCGAGACACTCTCGACTAAGAACTTGGCGACTCCGCTTCGGCCACGATGATCTGATGTTAGGAGTGCCTAATCGACCGTAACTTCGATAGGCTTGAGGTGTACGGTTCGAACATATCGGGCCCCCGCTGCCACGATTACCAGTAAGTCCGGCAGGGAGGATCCCCTCTAGAACGAGGAGGCCCTCCACATTCCCGCGGAGTTCTGCCACCAAGCCCTCGGATGTCGGCCGGAGCACGATCTCGCCGATGAGACCGCGCAGGAGTCTCCTGGCGCGCCCCACATCGCGACCGAGCACTTTGTCGAGCTCTCGGGTCGTTTGTCAATCGCCTCTTGCAAGACAGACGGAACGATAGACCTCGCCGGCGATTTGCCGATTTGGAGCTGGCATTGTAACGTCCGAATCCGAGTTTCGACGTCTTCTAGCCCAACTTCCGCAGTTTGAGGGAAACCCCCCCGGTTTATAAGGGAATCGGGGCCGACTCTTCACTACACCCCGACCGTCTCCAGGTGCGCCGGCAGGCTCAGCCCGAGCCGCTGGAGGAGGATCGTCTGGTGAACCGTGGGACGGCCGACGCACCGTTTGCGCAGTTCGATCCCGGCACGGGTGGGGAGCACGACGTCGACGAGCCGAATCTGGCGGAGCTCGGCGAAGACCTGGCGCGGCTCCTCGCCCAATCCGGACGCATGACACCATTGCCCCAAGGTCTTCCAAAGCACGTAGGCGAGGAAGCAGACGAGGATGTGCGCCCGAA
>DASPUZ010000115.1:0-6256 GCA_035622635.1 bacterium
AACCCCAGGGGGCAATCCTCGGTCCATAGTGCCCGCGGAGTTCCAGGACCTGTATCCAATGTTACAACGCTATCTGACCGACTACGGCAACTTGCTGAACTCCCGCTGGGATGGGAGCAAATCGTCTGTACTGCTCGGCGCGGAATTCCCGCCGGCAGACAACTACGCCAACATCTACGACATGGCCGAGCACAGTCAATTGGACGCCTACTATGACCGCGCCGTTACGCCCTACCTCAATGGCCTGCAAGCCGTAGGTGTGAAGAGCGTCAAGTTCTTGCCCAAGCAGCGGGACACCGAATTTGTCAGCAGGAGATCGACAGTCGCGAGAGTCCCAGATTACGATATAGAAACGCGCGACCATTGGAGCTTCTGGGCACCGATCGACCAAGCGTTCCTTCAGGATATGGTCAATACGGCATATTACGAGCACATGGTCTACTGCATTGCCTCGGCGCCCAACCAGTTGTTCGCGTATTTGGATTACTACAGGACCCCGAGCTGCAACACCGTCAGTACTTCGGCCAGCCCACCTTCCTCGGTGTGCACCTCAACCCAGTGGAATAGGGCCTCCAACCGAGCCGTGTACGAGGCGTTGCTGGCTTCGCCCATTTCCCTCAGCAGGACCGGGATTTTCTATGCGAAGCTCATCGCGTCTGCGCCTCAGTGACAAGCAGGTAAATGCCTTCGCTGCAGCCATTCTCGCCTCATCCGTGGGATGTTCTCTCTGAATGCCTACGGCGCCGAGCGCCGCGCGCGGGCTTTCGCAGAAATCTCAAGCCACAGCCGCTCGACTTGGGCGCGGGTCGCTTCGATCGATCCGCCGTTATCGATCACCCACTCCGCGCGCGCCAGCTTGTCGCGAAGCGGCACCTGCGCCGCAAGCCGCCGCTGCGCTTCTCCTCGGGAGAAACCCTCGCGCGCCATGAGCCGGTCCAGTTGCGCGTCCTCAGGCGCGAATACGACGACGATTCCGTCGAGTCCGAAGTCACGGCCATCCGTGGTGTCCAGCAGAAGCGGGATCTCGAAGACGATTACCTGCATGCCGGGGGTCGCCGCCAGGCGCGCCGCCTCCTCCCCCATGCGCCGGAAGATGTGTGGATGTGTCAGCGCGTTGAGCCGGCGGCGGGCGGAGTCGTCCGCGAAGATCCGTCTCGCGAGCGCCTTGCGGTCGATCGCTCCGCCGGGGCCGACGATCCCAGGGCCGAACTCCCGCACGATGTCCTCGTACGCGGCCCCACCCGGAGCCACTACCTCGCGGGCGATCCGGTCGGCATCGACGATCCCGGCGCCCGCCCTCTCGAGCGCCGTGACGACGGTGGTCTTTCCGCTCGCGATGCCCCCGGTGAGCCCGATCCGGAGCGGCGCGGAGCTCACACGCGTACGCTCATGCGAGCGCGGTCATGTCCCGCCAGTTCGAGCCTACGGCCAGATCGACGACGAGTGGAGCCGCCAGCGGGTAGGCTTCTTCCATGAGACGCCGTACGCGCGGCGCCACGCGCTCGACGAGCTCGCGGGGCACCTCGAAGAGCAGCTCATCGTGGATCTGGAGGATCATCGATATCCCAGGAACCTCCGGCCGAAGCTCGCGATCCGCTCGCAACATCGCGATCTTGATAATGTCCGCCGCCGTGCCTTGGATCGGCGCATTGATCGCGATGCGCTCGGCGCCCTCGCGGATCACCCGGTTGCGGCTCAGAATGTCCGGCAGATAACGGCGGCGCCCCAGCAGGGTCTTCACGTACCCATCTCTGCGGGCCTGCTCCACCACCGTCCGCATGTACTCAGCCACACGAGAGTACCGGGCAAAGTACGTGTCCATGAACGTCCGCGCTTCCTCGCGGCCGACCGAGAGCTGCGCGGCAAGCCCGAAATCGCTGATCCCGTACGCGATCCCGTAGTTGAACGCCTTGGCGCGCCGCCGCATCTCCGCGGTGACCGCGGCCTGTTCGACGGAAAACACCTCGGCTGCGGTCACGGTGTGGATATCGGCCCCCCGCTGGAAGGCGTCGAGCAGACCGGGGTCCTGGGTGACCTCGGCCAGCACCCGCAGCTCAATCTGCGAGTAGTCCGCGGAGAGCAGCACGGTGTCCTCCCCTCCCGCGATGAACGCCCGCCGAATCTGCCGCCCGACCTCGGTGCGAATCGGGATGTTCTGCAGGTTGGGGTCGGTCGTGATGACTCGCCCGGTGCTGGCAACGGTCTGGTTGAACGTGGTGTGGAGGCGACCGGTCCGTCGATCGACCATGGCGGGCAGGACGTCCACGTAGGTGCTGAGCAACTTGCTCAGTTCGCGGTGCTCCAGAATGCGGGCGACGACGGCGTGATGCGATGCGAGCTGCTCGAGCACCTCCGCGTCGGTGGAGAATCCTGTCTTGGTGCGTTTCAGCGCCGGGAGCTGGAGCTTTTCGAACAGGACGAACGCGAGCTGCTTGGGCGACCCGATGTTGAACTCCGTGCCGGCCAGACGGTAGATCTCGTCCGTCAGCGCCTCGATCCGGCGCCGTAGCTCCTGGGAGAGCGCACGAAGCGCCGGGATGTCTATGGCCACTCCGACCTGTTCCATGCGCGCGAGCACGCTGGCAAGCGGCAACTCGACCTCACGGTAGAGCCGATCGACCTCCCGCGCGCGGAGTTGCGCCTCCATGACGCCGCGGAGCCGGAAAATCATATCGGCCTCTTCCGCCGCGCGCTCCCCGGGTGCCGGGCCGAGCGCAAGTCCGTCGGTCGACGCCTCCTGCTCGTGCAGACGCCAGCCCAGATGCTCCCATGCGGCGCTCTCCAGCGTGTGCGTGCGTTTCCCGGAATCGAGGAGGTAGGACGCCAGCCCCACGTCAAACGCGAAGCCCCGGGGCGCGAGACCGGCACCCTCCAGAAGCAGGATGTCGCGCTTGACATCCTGACTGAGTTTCTGCAGATCTTCCCGGGCGAGGGCTTGGGCCAGCCCGACCGGCACACCGGCGGCGAGATCGAGATAACGGGCCGTCCCAGCCCCCGGGGCCAGCGCGAGGCCTGCCAGATGCCGTGTCGGCGGGTCGCCATCGATGACCGGCGCGATCGCAACCTCTGACGATCCCTCCAAGAACGAGGCCAGCTCGTCCGGCTCGAGCACGCCGTAGGTGCCGCGTGCCTCCGTGCGCGGGCCGTCGACCCCGAGCCGGTCTAGGAGCGACCTGAACTCCAAGCGCGTAAAGAGCTCGCGGACACGCGCGGCGTCCACGGGACGCCGTGCGAGGAGGTCCCACGATATCGAAAGCGGGACATTGGTCTCGATCGTGGACAGCGCCTTGCTCTGGAGGATTTGCTCGCGGTACGCCTCCAGCTTCTCCCGGAGGCGCGCGTCGTGCCCCGCCCCGGCCGCCCCGAGCACCTCTTCCACCGTAACTCCGCCGGCGAGGAGGCGGGCCGCAGTCTTGTCGCCAACACCGGGAACGCCCGGGATGTTGTCGGTGGTGTCCCCCTTCAGGCTCTTGAAGTCCGGCACCTGTGCCGGCGCGACGCCGAGCTTCGCGCGCACCGCGGCCTCATCGTACATGGCCGTCTCGCTGATTCCCCGGCTCGTCACCATCACGCGGGTGTGCACCGACACGAGTTGCAGTGCGTCGAGGTCGCCCGTCACGATGACGACGTCCGTCCCGCGGGCTTCTGCCAGACGCGTCAGCGTGCCGATGATGTCGTCGGCCTCGAACCCGGCGACCTCGAAGACTGGAAGGTCGAACGCCTCGACAACCTCCTTAGCAAGCCCGATCTGCGGTCCGAGGTCGTCGGGCATCTTCCTCCGCGTGGCCTTGTACTCGGCAAACGCCTCGTGACGGAACGTCGGCCCCGCTTTGTCGAAGGCGACGGCTACGTACTGAGGGTCCACCTCGTCAAGAACCTTGAGGAGCATCGTGGTGAAGCCGTACACCGCGTTCGTCGGCCGGCCGTCGCGGGTCGTGAAGTAGGGAAGCGCGTAAAACGCGCGATAGACCAGCCCGTTGGCGTCGATGAGCAAGAGCGTGTCTTGAGAGGGCGATGCAGTCATCCTTGAGAACCTTCCGCGCGTAGCCGCGTCCTCCTTTTGATGCTGGGCGAGCCGGGCTCGTCATGACCGGGCGCTGGCGTTCTTGGAGACGAGAAAGAAGGAACTGCGCGCTTACGAGTGACCCGCTCTAGGCACATTCGACCATCGCAATATCGGATTCTTTTTGGTGCCGGAGGAGGGACTCGAACCCCCACGGGCGTGAGCCCACGCGATTTTGAGTCGCGATCGTCTGCCTATTCCGACACTCCGGCGTGATGACCGACGCACCCAATCGTACCATCTCGTCCCGGCGCACTCAAGGCGTCTCGCATCGATCTGAGGCAGAGCAGCCGTGCGCCTCTGCTTGAGGGTCTCTTGGTCTCCGCCGGCCGGCGGCAGGAGTGCTGGTGGGTGTTCAGACAACCACGAGAACCGCCGTGACGAGCCCGAACGCCATCACGATCCCGGACAAGGACCACGCCAGCCAGCGATACCATCCGTGCATGCGGACGGACTCGGGCAGCGCTCGGACCTCGAGCACCAGCAAGAACCCCAGCACAATGGGAAGCAGCAGCGCGTTCATCACCTCGATGTTGACCGTGAGGGTTACCAGCGACATCCCTGAGAGGACCAGCGCGGCGCCTCCGACGTGGGCGAGCGTGTACACGAGGTAGAACCACCGGCCCTTCCTGATAGTGTCGTTCAGGCTGTGGGGGAAACCGACGGCCTCGCCGATCCCCCAGGCGCCGGCAAGCGACACGACCAGGGCGGCGATGAACGATGCGCCCACCATGCCCAACCCGAACACGACCCGGGCGCCCGCCCAGCCCAGGAAGGGCTGCAGGGCTCTACTGATCTCCCGGATGTCGTTGAGGGAACGTGACGGGTCGGTCCGACCGATGGTGGCGGCCGTCGCGACAATCACGAAGATCATGACCAGTTGCGTGAGGATGGACCCGATCATTGTATCGAGCCGCGCATGGCGCAGGTGCCGGGACTCAAGCCCTTTGTCGACCACGGCACCCTGCTGGTAGAAGACCATCCACGGCATAATGACGGCACCCACGTTCGCGGCGAGCATGAAAAGATACCCCCGGTCACCGAGCGGCGCGTGTCCCAGCCCGGCGACGAGGGAACGCCCATCTGGATGCGCCATGAGCGCCGCCGGGAGGAACAGCAGCTCGAGCAACCCGATGGCAATCCCCACACGTTCCACCCGCCGGTAGCTCCCCGTCACCCCGATCCCGACCAGGAGGACCGTGGCCGCGAGGACGGTCAGGTGTGCCGGCAGCCCGAACAGCTCTCCCACCCCGGCGATGCCTGCGAACTCGGTCACCAGGGACCCTACGGCAGCGAGAAACAACGTGGATACCGACACCGCTGTCCAACCCCATCCGAACTTCTCCCGGATAAGCTCGGCGTGCCCTTTTTTGGTCACGATCCCCAGCCGGACTGTCATTTCCTGGACGATATACAGAACCGGGATGAGCAGGATCTGCGGCAGGATCAGCCGGTAACCCCATTGCGCGCCCGACTGTGCGGCCGTCACGATGCTGCCGGCATCGGTATCGGCCAGCATTACCATCAATCCCGGCCCGACGGCAGCGAGGGTAATCGCCAGGGTGCGCTTCCAGGTCGGGAAGACCGCCTCTCGCGTCAGCGATGCCACACCGGGTAATGGCTCCAGCGTGCTCATCGCACCATCCCGAGGAAGACATCGCGCCAGGCGGAAATGGAGGGGCCACTACCGACCGTCTGACCGTGCGCAGGCGGGTCTCCCTTTGGCCATGCACGAGATGGCGACATCGCCCTCCCTCGTTCGGCGCAGTTCCCACCTAACTGTATAAACTGGATCTATTTGCTTAACAATCGGGCGAGGAGAGTATTGTCGGTCGCAAGTTTGTGGTGCCCGTCAAGACCCTGGACTATTCGCGGCTGATGCGAAAGCGGACGCGCGTGGTCTCACCGTAGACGGCCTTCTTGGGAGCGTCCTCAAGCCGACGGCGCGATGGCAGCGTCATCATATGACGCATCTCGACGGAGCGACGCCAGGTGGATCAGTCGCAGGCGCACGACATGGACCGCCTCAGGGTGTCACGAACCCACGTACGACACCAGAAAGTGCGACTGCGATCGCTACGGCAGGCAGCGATCGATGAGCGGCTGCACGGCAGAGCCGCTACCCGAGGCCCCGTGCCACACTCCGTCTGCCCAGGATCGCAGCGAGCTCAGCTTGTCCCCTTGCCCGTCAAG
>DASPUZ010000116.1:0-2984 GCA_035622635.1 bacterium
GTGCACCGCCACCGAGTGGGTGGTGACGACCGGGACACGTACGCAGGTGGCCGAGACGCGCAGCGAGGGCAGGCCGAGGATCTTGCGCGACTCGTTCCGTATCTTCAGCTCCTCCGAAGACCAGCCGTCCGCCTTCAGCGAGCCCGCCCACGGCACGACGTTCATGACCAGCGGCGCCGGGAAGGGACCGAGGTCCCCGATCGCCGAGCGCACGTCACCCGTGCGCTGGCCCAGCGACCGCGTGCCCGCCACCTTGTCCAGCTGAGCGTAGAGCGTGTCGATCCCCGCCTGCCCAGCCCCCGAGGCGGCCTGGTACGACGCGACGACGAGCTCCGTCAGCCCGAACGCCCTGTGCAGCGCCCCCACGGCCACGATCATCGACAGCGTGGTGCAGTTCGCGTTCGCGATGATGCCCTTCGGCCGGTGCGCCAGCTGTTCCGGGTTGATCTCCGGCACGACCAGGGGGACCTCCGGGTCCATCCGGAACGCGCCCGAGTTGTCGACGGCCACCGCGCCGCGGCCCGCCGCGACCGGCGCCCATACCGCGGAGACCTCGTCGGGCACGTCGAACATGGCCACGTCGATGCCGTCGAACGCGTCGGCGCTCAGCGCGATCACCTCGGTCTCGCGCCCCCTGACCATGAGCCGGCGCCCCGCCGACCGCGGTGATGCGATCAGCCTGATCTCGCCCCAGATATCCTCGCGGCTGGACAGCAGGTCGAGCATCACCGTCCCGACGGCGCCGGTGGCGCCCACGACGGCCAGCGCGGGGCGGAACCCGGCGGCCTGCGCGCTCACCGGCCGGTCCCCCCGTACACGACCGCCTCGACCTGTTCCGCGTCAAGCTCGAACGCCTTGTGCGTCGCGGTGACCGCGGTGTCCACGTCGTCCTGGTCCACGATGACCGAGATCCTGATCTCGGAGGTGGAGATCATCTCGATGTTCACCCCGGCCTCGGCCAGGGCCCGGAAGAACGTGGCGGATACGCCCGGGTGCGAGCGCATGCCGGCGCCGATCAGCGACACCTTCCCGATCCTGTCGTCATACAGCAGGGATTCGAACCCCACGGCATCCTGCAGGCGCTGCAGCGTCGTCATCGCGCGGTGGCCGTCGTCGCGGGGCAGGGTGAACGAGATGTCGGTCCGCCCGGTCGCCACGGCAGAGACGTTCTGCACGATCATGTCGATGTTGATCCCGGCCTCGGCGATGGCGGTGAAGATCTTGGCCGCCTCGCCCACCCGGTCCGGCACGCCCACGACCGTGATCTTCGCTTCGCTCCGGTCGTGCGCCACCCCGGAGATGATCGCCTGCTCCATCGCGGATACCTCCGATGAGTTGTTCATGCTCCCGGTGACCCAGGTTCCCGGCCTGCTGGTAAACGACGATCGCACGTGGATGGGCACCTCGTAACGCCGCGCGTATTCGACGCAGCGCAGCATCAGCACCTTCGCGCCGCAGGCGGCCATCTCCAGCATCTCCTCGTAGCTGATCCGCGGGATCCGCCGCGCGGACCGCACGATGCGCGGGTCGGCGGTGAAGACGCCGTCCACGTCGGTGTAGATCTCGCACACGTCGGCCGCCAGCGCCGCGGCGAGCGCGACCGCGGTGGTGTCCGACGCGCCGCGGCCCATCGTGGTGACGTCCTTGGTCGTCTGCGACACGCCCTGGAAGCCGGCCACGATCGGGATCGCGCCGTCGGCCAGCGCGCCGGAGATCCGGCCCGGCTTGATGTCGATGATGCGCGCCCGGCCGTGCGCCGCGTCGGTGATGACGCCCGCCTGCGACCCGGTGAACGAGCGCGCCTCGAGGCCGAGGGTGGCGATCGCCATCGCGAGCAGCGCCATCGAGATCCGCTCGCCGGCGGTCAGCAGCATGTCGAGCTCGCGCGCGGGCGGCAGCGGGCTCACCTGGCTGGCCAGGTCCATGAGCTCGTCCGTCGAGTCGCCCATCGCGGACACGACCACGACCACCTGGTCGCCGCCCTTGCGGGTGGCCACGATCCGCTGCGCTACCCTTTTGATGCCATTCGCGTCGGAGACCGACGACCCGCCGTATTTCTGCACCACGAGCGCCACGGACGCGAGTCTAGCCGAAGCTCTTTAACCCGAACGAGCGGTGCGTTGCCCCGTCAGGGGATCATCTGCTCCTCGGCGACGTCCAGGCTGGCGTGCGCGACCACGGAGTGCAGCGCTCGCACGGCTGCGCCCGCGTGGGTTCCCCAGTGGTTGAAGTAGGAATACTGCCACCACCACAGCGCTTCCAGCGATCGCCCGGCCTGGTAGTGCTTGAGGCCGTGGATGAGGTCGGCGGCGATCGCGGCGATGTCGTCAGAGATCCTGAACGGCAGGCACGAGGTGTCCTTGTATGGGTCGAAGACCTCGGCGTACTCGTCGCACGCCGCCAGAGCGCGGGCCAGGCCCGTGCGCAGCGCGTCGAGGTCCGGGTCGGCGCTTACCTGGGGCTCCCAGTTTCCCGGCAGGATCACGTCGCGGCTGGCCCCCAGCTGCGCTCCCGCGAGGAGGATCTGCGAAACCTCAAGCAGCAACATCGGCACGGTCGTGTCGCCGCCGCCCCGGGCGAGCGCGTCCACGCCGTCGATGAAGTTCTTGGCGTTCGCCGCGATCTGATCCGCAATCGGCCGCCATTCGCCCCCCTGAGCTGGCGGTTCAGACATCAAGCAGCCTCCGTCCTTCGAATGCGCGCCCCAGCGTCACCTCGTCGGCGTACTCCAGGTCGCCCCCGACCGGCAGGCCGCTCGCGGGCCGGGTCACCCGCAAGCCCATCGGCTTGAGCAGCCTGGCGAGATATGTGGCCGTCGCCTCACCCTCGAGGTTCGGGTCCGTAGCCAGGATCAGCTCCGTCACCACCCCGTCGGACAGCCGCTTCATCAGCTCGGTGATCCGCAGCTCGTCCGGTCCGACCCCGTCGATCGGGCTTATCGCGCCCCCGAGCACATGGTAGCGGCCGCGGAACTCGCGGATCTT